>PFUQ01000083.1 GCA_002790175.1 Flavobacteriales bacterium CG_4_9_14_3_um_filter_32_8 | reverse complement strand
CCCGTTACAGGCAACCCTAAAAAACCGACAAATCAAAATTGACAAATATTGTCTCGTCCTGAAATAAGTTTACAGCAAAGAAAACAACCAATCAATTATTACTGCTAGTAATTAATTGTTCTATCACTTTTGGAAAATGGGCATATTCTAACGCATGTATTTTATAGGCTAAATCGTTTGCGGTGTCAGTAGGGTTAATTGAACATCTAGCTTGAAAAATAATTTTACCCTCATCGTAATTTTCGTTTACATAATGAATGGTAATTCCCGATTCTTTTTCCTTAGCTTCAATAACCGATTGGTGAACCTGATTACCAAACATTCCTTTTCCGCCATATTTTGGCAACAATGCGGGATGAATATTGATAATTTTATTTGGAAAAGCGTTGAGTAAGTTTTTTGGTATTTTTAGCAAAAAACCAGCCAAAACAATCAAATTTATGTCATTTTTGCGTAAAAAATTTAAAATTTCGCCCGTTTTTAAAAAATCATGTTTATTAAAAGTTAACGATTTTATTCCTAATTTTTTGGCTCTTTCCAGCACAAAAGCTGTTGGGTTGTTGGTTAAAATTAAAACAACCTCCACATTTTTGTTGGTGCTGAAATAAGTAGCTATATTTTCGGCATTAGAACCACTTCCTGAAGCAAAAATTGCAATTCGTGTCATAAAATTATCTAATTTCAACTTTCAAAAATAGATAAAGATGACACATAAATTTATTCCCTACCGCCAAAAAGAGTTAACAATAGAAGAACAATTAACTAATAGTGAAACTTTTTATCAGTTTTTAGCTAAAAGACGTTCTGTTAGAGAATTTTCAAGTCAGCCAATCGATATGAAAATAATTGAAAATATTATCAAAGCCGCATCAACTTCGCCATCTGGAGCACACAAACAACCATGGACATTTTGTGTTGTTTCTAACCTTGAAATTAAAAAACAAATTAGAATTGCCGCAGAAACGGAAGAAAAAGAAAATTACGAAAGTAGAATGAGTAATCGCTGGAAAGAGGATTTATTACCTTTTGCCACCAATTGGGAAAAACCATTTTTAGAAGAAGCACCCTACCTAATTGTTGTGTTTAAAAGAGTTTACGAGCTAGTTGAAGGCGAAAAGCAAAACAACTATTATGTGAACGAATCTGTCGGAATTGCTACTGGAATGTTAATCACTGCCATACACAATGCTGGCTTAGTTGCCTTAACACATACACCAAGTCCTATGAATTTTTTGACGAACGTATTAACTAGACCAGAAAATGAACGACCCTTTTTATTGTTACCAGTTGGTTTTGCATTAAAAAACACACAAGTGCCTGATTTACAAAGAAAAACACTTGAAGAAATAATTGTTCGTTACGAATAATCAAAAATAATTTGATAATCTAGTTAGAAATAATTTTCTTTGCACCATAATAACAATTAAAATATTAAAAAATGTCAGATATCGCAGCAAGAGTAAAATCTATTATCGTTGATAAATTAGGGGTTGACGAGAACGAAGTGACCATGGAAGCAAACTTTACAAATGATTTAGGAGCAGATTCATTAGACACAGTAGAATTGATAATGGAATTTGAAAAAGAATTCAACATTGCTATTCCAGATGATCAAGCAGAAAAAATTGCTACAGTTGGAGATGCTGTAAAATACATCGAAGATAACGCAAAATAAAAAGCGTTTTACAGATTAATTGAAATAGCTTTGAATAGATATTCAAGGCTATTTCAATTTATATAACAAATTATAATCATATTCTTCAATGGAGTTAAAAAGAGTTGTAGTAACAGGATTAGGAGCGATTACGCCACTAGGAAAAACCTTTCCAGAAACTTGGAAAAATTTAAAAGCAGGTGTAAGCGGTTGTGCACCAATTACAAGATTTGATGCATCGAAATTTAAAACACAATTTGCTTGTGAAGTAAAAAATTATGACGTAGCCGATTATTTCGATAGGAAAGAAGGTCGAAAAATGGATCCGTTTACCCAATTTGCCTTAATTGCAGCCAAAGAAGCGGTAGCGGATTCTAAGTTAAATTTAGAAACTGTAGATAAAGATAGAATTGGTGTTATTTGGGGTTCAGGAATTGGTGGAATAAAAACTTTTCAGGATGAAGTTACTGACTTTGTGAAAGGAGATGGAACACCACGATTTAATCCTTTCTTTATTCCAAAAATGATAGCAGACATTGCTTCAGGATTAATTTCGATAGAATTTGGTTTTAGAGGACCCAACTTTACAACCGTAGCTGCTTGTGCTTCTTCTACCAACGCATTAATTGATGCTTTTAATTATATTAGATTAGGAAAAGCTAATGTATTTGTTGCAGGTGGTTCAGAAGCTTCCATTTATGAAGCAGGAATGGGTGGATTTAATGCCATGCACGCCTTATCCACTAGAAATGATTCACCAGAAACAGCCTCTCGTCCTTTTGATAAAGATAGAGATGGTTTTATTATGGGTGAAGGTGGTGTTTCTTTAATTTTAGAAGAATACGAACATGCCATTGCCCGAGGAGCAACTATCTACGCAGAAATAGTTGGTGGTGGAATGTCTGCTGATGCACACCATTTAACAGCACCACATCCAGAAGGATTAGGAGCAACTAATGTGATGAAAAATGCGTTAGCAGATGCTGGCATGAAACCTACTGAAATTGATTACATTAATGTTCATGGAACTTCAACCCCGCTTGGAGATATTTCAGAGTCGCAAGCTATTTTAGCTGTATTTGGATCACATGCCTACAACTTAAACATCAGTTCAACCAAATCGATGACTGGTCATTTATTGGGAGCTGCTGGTGCTTTAGAAGCAATGGCAACACTAATGGCAGTAAAAGAGAATATTGTTCCTCCAACAATTAATCACTTTACAGATGATGAAGCTTTTGATCCAAAATTAAATTTTACATTTAACAAGGCTCAACATCGAGAAGTTAGGGCAGCGTTAAGCAATACTTTTGGTTTTGGTGGCCATAATGCCTCTGTTATCTTTAAGAAATTTGTAGGTTAATTGGTTTTTTTAAAGAAAATCTTTAGAAAAAAAAATGAGTTTGCACTTTCCATAGAGCGAATAATAGGTTTTTATCCCGAAAACATCTCCTTTTATCAGCAAGCATTTTTACATAAATCTGCTATAAAAGATATTGAATTTAAATCTTTTGAAAGTAACGAACGATTAGAATTTTTAGGAGATGCCGTTTTGGAAACCATCACCTCTAATTACTTATTTTGTAAATTTCCCCTTAAAGATGAAGGTTACTTAACTCAGTTAAGAGCAAAATTAGTGAGCCGACAAACACTTAATGTTTTGGGTGTTAAAATTGGTTTAAACGAATTTATTAATGCAAAATTAGAAAAAGAATCAAAATCTATTTATGGCGATGCACTAGAAGCTTTAATAGGTGCAATTTTTATAGATAAAGGATATTTGGCTGCTCAACAATTTGTGGAACAAAAATTATTACAAAATCATATTGATATTGAAGAGGTGATACTTACCGAAACAGATTTTAAAAGCCGAGTAATTGAATGGTGTCACAAAGAAAAACTAAGTTTTATTTTTAACATTACAGAGCAGGAAGATAAAAAAGAGAAATTGTATCACGCTGAATTGCTAATAGATAATGGACTAAAAGGCAAAGGAGCAGCATTTACTAAGAAAAAAGCAGAACAATTAGCCGCAGAAGAATTTTATAAAAATACGTTATCGTAAAATTTTATAAAAAACCTCCAAAAATTATTCCATTTCTTTTTCTTTCTTCTCATAATCTTTATGAACACCTCTTTTTAATTTTAAAACTAATTTTTCGAGAAGAGTAATTCCAACCAAAACAAAGATGGTGATTAAGGTTAAAATTAATGCCGAAGAGTAGCAATTCAACCCAATTAAACTTCCTATTGCAGCTAACACCCATATTACAGCAGCAGAGGTAACTCCTAAAACCAATCCTTCTTTTGCAATAATTACCCCAGCCCCCAAAAATCCTACACCAGTTACAATTTGCCCAACAACTCTTGCCGAACCTTCTCCAGGCATAACATATTGTCCCAAAGCAACAAAAGCGTAAGCACTTAAACAAATTAAAATACTTGTTCTAATCCCTGCTGGTTTACCACTCCATTGCCGTTCGAAACCAATAATTAAACCGCATAAAACAGCAATCAAACAAGCTTTAAAATTTAAAGGAGCTATCGAAGTAAAATCAATCGTGAAAAGGTTATCTACGCTCATAAGCCAATAATTCGTTGTTGATAATAGTAAAAACTTTGTCACGTAAAGGTACTAAATCTTTTTCGGTCATTCCAATGGTTGGTATGGGTTCGTGAATAACTGCTTTGGCTAATCCTGGACCTGCTTTACCAGAAAATAAACCTGCCATTTCTAATATTTTATAATTGGTAAAAAAAGTAATAGGAATTACCGGCAACTGTTTTTCAATAGCCAATTTAAAAGCCCCATTTTTAAAAGGTAATAGTTCTGGTACATTTCTAGAAATTGTTCCCTCTGGAAAAACGACAACACTATGTCCTTTATCTAATTCTTCAGCACATCTATCCATGGCTCTTTTTCCCGACATATTGCTTTTTCTGTCAACAGTAATGTTCATTTTTTTAAAAAAAATATTAAAAACAGGAACATGTGCTAATTCTTTTTTACCCATAAAAACAAAATATTGAGTAAATGTTTGATACAAGATAACAATATCTAAATAAGAAGAATGATTGGGAGTAATTACGTAAGCTTGTCCTTTTTTAATATAATGCTTGTTTTTTACTTGCATAAAAATACCTACCAAATGCATCAACACCCAAGTATGAACAAGTAGCAAATTAAACCCTTTATTAAAATGTTTTTCTTTTAATAAAAACAACAAATAAAAAGGATAAAGCAGCAAAAGGAAAATAGTAAAACATATAAAAGCATATATTTTCCAAAGACCTCCAAGTATTTCTTTCAGTTTTTTCATCAGCAAAGGTAAGCAAATGTAAAAATTTTATTATTTCAACTTTACACAATTTCAATAAAAAGAAATATTATTTTTGCTTTATGGCTAGAGTTCTAACAGGAGTACAAAGTACAGGCACACCACATTTGGGAAACTTGCTGGGAGCAATATTGCCAGCTATACAAATGGCAGAAGATTTAACTAACGAATCTTTTTTATTTATTGCTGATTTACATTCCTTAACACAAATTAAAAATAAAGAAGAATTAAGAGAAAACACCTACAAAACAGCAGCAGCATGGTTAGCTTGCGGTTTAAATACTGATAAAACTGTTTTTTATCGCCAATCGGATGTACCCGAAGTAACAGAATTAGCTTGGTATTTAAGCTGTTTTTTTCCTTTCCAACGACTAACATTAGCCCATTCCTTTAAAGATAAAGCAGATCGATTGCAAGATGTTAATGCTGGTTTATTTTCGTACCCTATGCTAATGGCTGCCGATATTTTGTTGTATGATGCCGAGTTAGTTCCTGTGGGAAAAGATCAACAACAGCATTTAGAAATAACAAGAGATGTTGCCAATCGATTTAATAACCAAATGGGAGAAACATTTGTTTTGCCCGAAGTTGTTACTCAAAAAGATGGCATGTTAATCCCTGGAACTGATGGTGATAAAATGAGTAAATCGAAAAATAACACCATTAATATTTTCTTGTCAGATAAAGAATTAAGAAAACAAATTATGTCTATTGAAACAGACAGCACGCCAATGGAAGAACCAAAAGATATTACTACTTGCAATGTCTTTGCTCTTTACCAATTATTGGCTACCACCGAACAAATTTCAGACATGACCACTAATTATACCAAAGGAAATTATGGATATGGACACGCCAAACAAGCTTTATTCGAATTAATTGTTGAGAAATTTAGCAAAGAAAGAAAATTATATAACTATTACACCCAAAATTTACCAGAGCTAGATAAAAAATTACAACAAGGAGCAGAAAAAGCAAGAAATGTTGCTCAACCTGTTTTACAAAGAGTAAGAAATAAATTAGGATATTAAGTGTCTCCAACTTTTTTTTAAAAGCATACAACCTCTTCGGCTATTATTTCGTCTAGTTGGCTAATTAATAGCATTGCCAAACAAACTATTGATTAACATTTTTATGTTAAAATATAATTTTAAAGTAATGCCACAAGGCGTTAATTGTTATAATTTTGTGTATTGAATTATGCTAGGCAACACCATCAATAATAATATCAACAATAAGGAAACAAAAACCAAATGCTTTCTTACTATTAATGATTTAAGAGAGAAGGATTATAGTAATAAAGAATTGTCTCCCCAAGAAAGACTTGCCATTAAAAATTTTGATAGATACCGAATAATTGAGCTGAACAAACAAACTTCTGAAAGTAAATTTCATATCAAATATATGCAAATACAGGTAATGGCAAACCTTAGTCCTTATGAGGAATTTTTAAAAGAAGCATATTTTTTTTAAAATTAACAACTTGCTTAATTTTTAAATTATTGTTTATATTTATCGCTTATTAAACTAAAAACGATGAAAAAATTATTTCTAACTCTTATTGTTGCTGGATGTAGCATCATAACAAAAGCACAACCCACTTTAACTCACGCTAATTTTGTACCTGCAATTGGAGAAACACAGTTGTACTATATTGCCGATACTAATACCGTATTAGACAATACAACAGGAGCTAATGTTGTTTTTGATTATTCGTTGATGAGGGGTTATGGATTAACACAAACCCAATATTTTATTGATCCAACAACAACTCCTAACACAACCGATTATCCAACAGCAACCTTTACCGACACTACAGGAGGATTTCCAGGAAACATGAAATACAACCAAGATTTTACTGATAGCTTAACAATTATTGGATTAGTATTGGAAATTAATACTTTTGGTAGTGTTGTCGCTAAGTACGATTACGATCCTGAGATTATCATGAAATTTCCTTTTAATTATGGTGATTCTTTTACCGATACTTATAGTGGTCAATTTACCTCTCCATCGGCACCAATACCAACTAATGGAAGTGGAACAGTTAGCGTAACTGCAGATGCTTGGGGAAAATTATTTTTACCCATGACTCCTCCCATTGATAGTGTTTTACGAGTGGTGAGGATAGAAAATTTATTAACGGATACTATATTTTTGCAACCGTTTTATCCAGATATTATGCCCATACCTGTAGACGCAACTCAAATAAGTTATTACAAACCAAGCATCAGTAAAAATCCACTTATTTCTTTTATTACAGCAATAGTTAACGGTGATACTTCAATTAATGTTGTTTCTCAATACCCGATGTATGGAGTGGGAGTAAAAGAAATAGAAGATAACAATATGATAAAATTATTTCCTAATCCATCCGTTAATGACGCTACTATGTTGTCGTTTAAATTAGAAAATAATGCGTTTGTAAAAGTGAATTTATTAAATACATTAGGACAACACGTAAAAGCAATTTTTGATGGTAATTTACAAAAAGGACAACATCAACTTAATGTAAAAATTGCTAATTTATCTAAAGGATTATATTATGTTAACATTAACATCAACGATCAAAATACAGTAAAAAAGTTGGTAGTAGAATAAGGTTAGAAAGTTTAGAATTTTGCAGATAAAACAAACAACTTGAGGTTTTTGCGTATGTTTTTATGACTAACCATATTCACATTATTGCACGCAACAAGAAGATACATTAAACGAAGTAGTTAGAGATTTTAAAAGTTTTACGGCAAAAAAATTATACACGAGATTGAAACTAATCCTCAAGAAAGTAGAAAAGATTGGTTGTTACCTCTTTTTAAATTTCATGTAAAATATTCTAAACAAAATAAAACGCATCAATTTTGGAAAAAAACAAGCCATCCAACAGAATTAACTACTAATGCTATTTTTGAGCAAAAAATAGATTATATTCATAACAACCTTGTTAAAAATGGTTGTGTAACTAATGCCGAAAGTTATACCTTTAGTAGTGCTAACATTAAAGTTGATGAATGGTAAAAGAATTGTTAAAAACAATACTACTATTGCTCACTCGGTACAGCCGATCGAGTGGTGGAAAAATATTTATTTTTATACTTGCAACTCAATTCTCAAAAGTTGCATTTACTAATTGAATTTATATATTTATATGGATAGATTTAAATCAATAGTTATTATATGCTTATTAAATTGTTTCAATCAAATTATAGCCCAGAGCCATATTAAATATGAGGTTCAAAATGAAGATACTGTTTGTTTTTATTACTATACATTAGATAACAATAATGATACTATAAATAAAATTGATTGCAACGGTGTTAAATATGGATT
>PFUQ01000161.1:7426-8649 GCA_002790175.1 Flavobacteriales bacterium CG_4_9_14_3_um_filter_32_8 | reverse complement strand
AACAAACCACCTATTGGTTGATAAGGGTAAATTTCGTTATATTTTAGCACTTCATTCATTCCTATTCTACGATTAATGTGTTCACGTGTAATATCCTTAGACTCACTTAAACCTGTAGCCGCCAATAATTCGGTTAAACTTTTTACAGTTTCTTGATGAAAATTGGCTACCCGAATCGATTTATTTGCTACATCTAAGCCTTTCATTAAGCTTTTATTTTGAGTGGCGACACCAACAGGGCAAGTATTGGTATTGCATTGTAATGCTTGAATACAACCCACAGCCATCATCATTGCCCGAGCACTGTTTACCATGTCGGCACCTAACGCTAAGGCTCTTGCGATGTGAAAACCGGAGAAAATCTTACCTGAGGCAATTACTTTTATTTCTTTTTTTAAATCGTACCCCATTAAAGTATCTATCACAAAAGCCAACCCATCTCTCAAAGGCATTCCTAAAGAGTTTGAAAACTCTACTGGAGCAGCACCCGTTCCACCTTCACCGCCATCAACGGTAATAAAATCGGGTTTTATTCCTGTGGTAATCATGGCTTTACATAAATCTTCAAATTCATGTTTTTTCCCAATACATAATTTAAAACCTATTGGCTTTCCTCCCGACAAATTTCTTAACTGTTTTATAAAGTACATCATTTCGGTAGGGTTGGTAAAAGCGGTATGTCCTGTAGGGGAATGAACGTCAGTAAAAGGTTCTACGTGTCTTATCTGAGCAATTTCTATGGTATTTTTGCTAGCAGGTAAAATACCCCCATGACCAGGTTTTGCTCCTTGCGAAATTTTTATTTCAATCATTTTAACTTGTTCGAGTAAGGCATTTTTTTGAAAAGTATCGGCACAAAAATCTCCTTCTTTGGTTCTACATCCAAAATAACCTGTTCCTACTTGCCATATCAAATCGCCACCTGGTTGAAGATGATAAGGACTCAATCCTCCTTCTCCTGTATTGTGAGCAAATCTACCTATTTTAGCACCTGTATTCATGGCTAATACTGCATTTTGACTTAATGCTCCAAAGCTCATTGCCGAAATATTTAGAATACTTGCCGAATAGGGCTGTTTACAATCGTTACCGCCTACTAAAATGCGTGGATTATGAACTACCTCACTATGATTTTTGGCATAAATAGAATGATCCATCCATTCATAACCTGCTTTGTAAACATCCATTTGAGTTCCGAAAGGAGTGGTGTCATTTACCTTTTT
>PFUQ01000161.1:0-7420 GCA_002790175.1 Flavobacteriales bacterium CG_4_9_14_3_um_filter_32_8 | reverse complement strand
TTGATAAATTAACGAACGAAATTGTCGATTAATGGGAGCTCCTTCGGTATTGGTTTCTACAAAATATTGCATAATTTCTGGTCGAACACTTTCGAGTAGATATCTAAAATGCCCAATTACTGGAAAATTTTTTTTGATGGATTGTTTTTTCTGGATAATGTCTGAAAAACCCAACAATAGGACAGGAGCAATAACGATTAAACTCCATAATATGGTATCCCAATAAATGGAAATTATTCCAATTGTTATCAATAAAGCTACAGATAGCAGGATAAACTTTTCTTTATATTTCATTTTTTTTAGATTAAGGAACTGTAACGAAATAAAGTGTGCAGAATTGGTGTAGTAATTTTGTTCTTTTTCAAGGCGTAAATGATGCGAATAGCCTGAGCTATTTAAAGAGTTTACAACGAAGAAAAATGGCAAAAGAACAAACCAAAATGAATAGTTTATTTCGTTACAGTTCCTAAGGTTTTTTACATTTCTTTTATTTCACCATTTGCCATGAAACAATGGCATATTGGTTTTGTTGTTTTTGCATGTTCGTAGCCATCGTTCCACCATTGGCTCATTAGTTTTGGATTAAAATACATAGGGTTATTGGTAATATTATTTTTTGGATACCACAATTTTACATCTATTTGAGCTTGTCGCCCACCCAATTTGGCAATGAGTACATCTTTTAAAGCAATTTGGTTGGTCATGTAGCGAAAAACTCCCATGAGCGATTGAAAAGGATTTTGGTAGTGGTTATTATTGATGTTTCCCTGATTTTGTTCGTCTAAAATAATCACATCAATATCAGTTGCTCCATTGTTTATGGCGTGCAATACTGGAACATGAGTACCAAAGCCACCATCGGCATATTGGTTTCCGTTTTTGGTCATTAAACTCATAAAAGGAACATAATTTGCCGAAGCCCACATCCAATCCAGATAGTCGTTGTAATTGCACCGCGTAACATCAATATATTCTACCTTTTCTTGTGTTAAGTTGGAAACGGTAAAGAATACTTTCTTTGATTTTTTTAATTGCTCAAAATCGTTTTCAGAATGTACTTTCTCAATTAATTTCCTTAAATTTTTACTTTCTCCAAAAGTATTGCATCCTTTTAAAAATGCACGCAGGGTATTAAAATGGTTAATCCTTATGTTACACGCTTCGTCTTTATCGTTAACGATAAAAGGAGAAATGCTAAAAATATCTCTATTGGAAATACTAGTAAATGTTTTTTTAATGTGGGCAACATTGTTTAAAGCGAGTTGACTGATTAACAAGCTACCAACCGAACTTCCGACAAAAATATCGTATTCATTTTTTTTGTTGTTGATTAAGTACTCGGCAATGCCTCCAGCAAATGCACCCTTACTTCCTCCTCCTGATATAACTAACGCTTTCATAATTTTAATTTTAGATGTAACGAGTTGCCCAATTG
This sequence comes from Flavobacteriales bacterium CG_4_9_14_3_um_filter_32_8, assembly GCA_002790175.1. Lineage (GTDB taxonomy): Bacteria > Bacteroidota > Bacteroidia > Flavobacteriales_E > Vicingaceae. The sequence continues at coordinate 5,985 of PFUQ01000161.1, read as the reverse complement.
GCAATCATTTGTCCAACGTAAATAGAATCTTCTTTTTTAGATAACAAATGATCGGCACCATCTAACGAAATAAAACTTTTGGGATGCCATGCCGCTTGATAAATTTGTGCAGCATTGTCAATTCCTACAGTAGTATCTTGTGGCGAGTGCATAACCAAAAGTGCTTTATTCATTTCTTTAATGGTTTTATCCATATTTTTTTCGTTGATATCGTCTAAAAATTGTTGTTGAATATTAAATTCACGACCACCAATTACCAAAGTAGCGACACCATTTTCACGAATTTCGTCTAAGCCATCCTTAAATAGATGAGAAACGTGTTTTGGATTAGAAGGTGCTCCAATAGTAGCAACTGCTTTAATACTTGGAATGTATTGTGAGGCAAAAATTACTGCTGCTCCACCCAAGGAATGACCAATTAAAATGTCGGGGGATAAGTAGTGTTGTTCTAAAAATTGAGCTGCTGACACCAAATCTTCAACATTTGAAGAAAAATTGGTATTTTCAAAGACTCCTTCACTTTCGCCAAGTCCAGTAAAATCGAACCGAAGCACAGCTATTCCATTATTGGTTAATGCTTTACCAATGTTTCGAACAGCGGTTAAGTTTTTATTACAGGTAAAACAATGTGCAAAAAGTGCGTAACCTTTTGGTGTTTCATTTTCTGGAAATTCTATTTGGGCAGAAAGCGTGTGTCCTTTTGAGTTTGTAAATGCTATTTTTTTGTTTTCCATTAGTTAAAAAATTAATAGTTTCCGTTTCTTACGGAGAGGTTTGAAAGTTGAGATTTCATCTTCTAACGTAATCACTCATTTCGTTTATATTTTCTAATAATCAATTGATTTGCTTTGTCGTACGAGAAATATTTTAACATCCAATTAAAACCAACTTTAAACTTATTTTTAAATCCTGTTATAGAAATTAAATGAATAAATGACCACAATACCCAACCAATTCTGCCATTTAGAAAGGTTATTTTTAAATCGGCAACAGCATCTTTTTTTCCTATAGTAGCCATAGAGCCTTTGTCGTTGTAGTTAAAGGGTTTTCTAAAAATGCCATGATTAATTTTCGATAAAATATTTTTAGCAAGTGTTTGTCCTTGTTGTATTGCAACCTGAGCAACCATAGGGTGTCCTTTTGGGTTACTGTTGGTTATCATTGCTGCGATGTCGCCTATGGCAAATACATTTTCTAGCCCTTTTACTTGATTGTATTCGTTTACGCTAATTCTGTTTCCAGCAACAATTGTACTTTCATCTATCCCATTAAGCGTATTGCCTTTTACTCCACCAGCCCAAATGAGGGTTTCCGATGCGATGGTTATTTCTCCATTTTCGGTAACAATGGTTATTTCTTCCCCATTGTAATCTTTTACTTTGGAATTTAAAAGTACCTCCACCTCTAGCTCTTTTAAAACTTTTAAAGCGTGGTTCGAGGCTTTTTCAGACATGGCAGGCAAAATACGGTTGCCCGATTGAATTAAAGAAACTTTCATTGCTGTTGGGTCAATCTCTGGATAATCGTTATTCAGTAAATATTTTTTAAATTCGGCTAAAGCACCAGCCATTTCTACTCCCGCAGGACCTCCACCTACGATAACAAACCGAGTTAATGCTTCTTTATTGGTAATATTGCAAGAATCAACGGCTTTTTCGAGATTTTGAAGCATCCAACTTCTAATGTTTATGGCATCGTGTATATTTTTTAATCCAATGCTATATTTTTCAATATTTTTTGACTCAAAAAAATTGGTTGAACTTCCTGTTGCTATAACCAAAAAATCATATTTAATGAAACCAACATCGGTATAAACACAATTATTTTTTGTATCAATTTTTTCAACTTTTGCCATTCGATAAATTAAATTAATGCAGGTTTTAAATAGTTTTCGAACTGGGGAAACTACTGCATCTGGCTCTAAACCACTTATAGCAACCTGATACAACAAAGGTTGAAATTGATGAAAATTATTTTGGTCTAATAAAACTAGTTGTACAGGTTGGTTATCGAGTTTTTTTATAAAATTTATGCCCGCAAAGCCTGCACCAATAACTACAATTATTGGCAAATTGTTTTGTGGAATACAAAAGTGTTTGTTTTGTTGATTCATTTTGGTTGAAGTGAGTTATTGGTTATTTAATATTTGCTTCTATATAAACACTAAATTTCAACTCATTATCCACTGCACTTTCTTTAAGCCAATTACTTAATTTTAATTTCCATTTTCTTCTATCAATAGTAAATGATGCTGTTTTGGCGACAAATAAGTTCCCCACTATTTTAAATTGAGTTTTAAATTTTATGAGTACGGTATTTCCTTTTATGGTTAAATCTCCAAAAAGAAATCCATCGGCATATCCTTTAATAACAAACTTTGCAGTTGGAAATGCTGCCACATTAAAAAAAGTTTTGCCACTAATATCAGCTACAATATCCTTTTGTTTGTCTTTATCATCAGTATCGGTAATAGTAATATTTTTCATGTTGATAATAAATTCGCCACCTGTTATTTTTCCGTTGGTAATAACTACATTTCCTTTACTAATTTGAACTTTTCCACTATGTTCTCCTGTTACTTTAGTGCTTTTCCATTCCAATTTACTCTTCGCAACTTCAACATTAAATGTTTGAGCTTTTACAAAAGGTGTACTTAAAATAAGGCTTAGAAACATCGTTAGTAATTTAATTGTTTTACTCACTTTATTTATTATTCGTTCTTTTTTATTTTTAATTAATGTACTCATGAGCTCGCTTCGCTCGGTTGTTTTAAAGTGGTTTTCGGGAGACTTCGTGTTCATGATTTTTACTTTAGTTTTATTTTTTTGATATAGACACCATTTATTTAGAATACTGACAAAGTACTCTTCATTAACAAATATTTAACCCTCATGGAATCATTTGAATTCCGATTTAGAAAATGTTTCAATGTTTGTTAAAACAAGGATTACATTTACGTTATCGATTCAGTATTTTTCTAATATAGAATTAGAGTTTAAAAGTTAATTATAATGGTTTTGTCAGGAACTAAAGATTACACTGACTGTTTAGATGTTATGTGGAATGAATCCATCTAACATAAACTTTTAAATTTTTATTTCATGAAAAATGTAATCTCATCAGTGTTAATGTTATTAATTGTGGTAACATCAACAGCAAACGCTAAAAAAGTAATTGTTAAAGAAAAAGAAGCAAAAGTAATTGTAATGGTTAACACAGCTAGTTGGTGTCCTGCTTGTCAAGGAAATGGAGCTAGGGTAGAAAAAGAAGTGTTGTCAAGCTACATGAAAAACCCAAAAGTTACAATTGTGGTCAACGACTTATCCAACGAGGAAACAAAAAAAGTATCAAAAGCAAGTTGTGATAAAGCTGGAATTACAACTGTTGCTCAAACTAATGTTGGCACAGGAATGATTTATTTTATTGATGCTAAAACAAAAAAAGTGCTTTCTCAAATTAGCGTTACTAAAACAACCGAAGAAATAAATGCAGCTTTTAAAAATGTTATTGAAAAAGCATAATAAAATTTTTTTAGGAATTAAATTTTAATAATTTAAGGTGGGTTAGGGGTTGCCCGAGGATTTTCCTTGGGCAACTTTTTTTTAAACAACTGTTTAAATAAAATTTTGTCAGGTATTTAAAGTTACCACGACTGCTTATATAAACCAAATGCACTACAGGTAAAATTTATAAAGTATCAGTTAATTGTAAATAAAAAACGCTATGATAAAAATTAATGGAGCTATATTCAATTATAAACAATATAGCAATTGGATTTCAAATTTGGCATCAAAAGGAGAAACTTCAGGTAAAAATCAATCGGATGCATTAATTGAATTTACTAAGTTGAACTTAAAGAGGATGCAACGAATAGATAAGACTATTGAAATAAATAACAATGTTTTAGATAAGTTGGTTTCTATCCAAAACAAACAAATTTGGTATGTAATTGCCGAAGTATGGTGTGGTGATTGTGCTCAAATACTTCCTGCAATTGGTAAAATTGCTGAATTTTCGAACGAATTAATTGATTTAAGGATAATTATTAGAGACGAAAACCCAGCATGGTTAGAAAAATACCATACCAATGGAAGCAAATCTATTCCAAAACTTATTGCTTTTGATGATAGAAAAAATGAATTATTCACTTGGGGTCCACGACCAGCAGCAGCACAAGAAATTTTTTGGAATTGGAAAAATAACCCAAACGGTAAAACTTGGGACGATTTTGAAAAAGAACTCCATACGTGGTATGCAAAAGATAAAACAAAAGCCATACAATCAGAATTGTTGATAATGCTTAAAAAAAGCACACAAACAACCCCATCTGAAAAATTTACTTTTTCTAAAAACTAAATGATGGAAACATGGCAAATTAATCTTTCTCTAATTCCAAGCATTGCAGTTATCTTAACCAGTTCTAACCGAATGGCATTGGGACTAACGGACGAAATTAACTCTCGATTAACTGCAAATGTAGAAGTGTATAAAGAAATTTTACCCAATAAAATTAAGCAGTTAAAACGGTTAAGCATTTCCATACTTTTAATGTACATCAGTTTGTCGATTTTAATTTTAAATGCTTTATTGGTTGGAATAGATTTGATTTCAGAGCATTACGACAAATTACTTATTTTTATATCCATTATTATTTTTTTTGTAGCCATTTATTTTAGTACACTATTTTCTTGGAATGCCTATTTTATTAGACAAAAGCAGTTCGAGAAGTTTAAGGAGTAAAATTTTTTTTATTTATTATGTAGCTTAATTAAACCTAAACCAATACCTAAAAATAATACCTTTGATGAAATACACTTCTCGTTTTTTACTGTTTATTGTAATCTTGTCGTATTCTTTGTTATCAACAGCACAGAATAATCCTCGTAATTTAATACTCAATTGGAAAACCGACACTTCTATTCATTCGGTTCCATTAGGCGAGTTTACCGCTTTGATGTTGCGTGACGGAATACCTCCAATTGACACTCCGATTTTTTGGGAAAAAGAAAAAGCTACTGAAAATTTATTTTTACACGAGCCTGTAATAACGGTAGTTATTGATAATGAAACACGAGCATATCCGCTAAGCATTTTAATGTTTCACGAAGTGGTAAACGACCAAATTGGCAACAATTATTTTACCGTTACCTACTGCCCATTATGTAATGCTGCCATAGTTTTTAACAGAAACATCGTTATTAATGGAAAACCTACTGTATTAGATTTTGGTGTTTCGGGTATGTTACGAAATAGCGATATGGTAATGTGGGACCGACAAACCGAAAGTTGGTGGCAGCAATTTACAGGCGAAGCAATTGTTGGAGAATTAAAAGGTACAGAACTCCCAATTATAAATTCTCAATTACTTTCATTAGAAGAATTTATAGAAAATTACCCAAACGGAAAGGTTCTTTCTACCGAAACTGGTCATGAAATGAAATATGGACACAATCCTTACACTTCTTACGATAATTTAGACAATACACAGCCTCGACTTTTTAAAGGAAAGGTTGATGAACGTTTACCAGCAATGGAGCGAATTGTTAATATTGATGTAAACAACAAGCAAAAAATTTATCCACTCACCATTATTCAGAATGCTCAGGTTATCAACGATGTGTTTGAAAATAAAAATATAGTTTTATTTTATTCCGATAAAACAGTTTCGGTATTAGATCAAAATGATATAGCTCAATCAAAAAAAATAGGTTCTGTAACTGTATTTTCACCCATAATAAAAAACAAAAAATTAGAATTTGTTAAAGAGGGTGAATTTTTTATAGACAAACAAACCAAATCCAAGTGGAACATTACTGGAAAATGTATAGAGGGTAAATTTAAAAACCAACATTTAGCCCCCGTAATACATGGTAACCATTTTGCTTTCGCATGGTTTGCATTTAATCCAGATTGTGAAATTTACAATCAATAAACATTCTTAAAAAGGGTTTAACTATTAAACACATGAATAATACAACTATTGGT
>PFUQ01000112.1 GCA_002790175.1 Flavobacteriales bacterium CG_4_9_14_3_um_filter_32_8 | reverse complement strand
TCGTCATGGTTGTAGTTGTTGCACATTGTCCTGCTGTTGGGGCAAAGGTGTAAGTAGTTGTTGCCGTATTGTTAATCGCTGGTGACCATGTTCCTATTATTCCATTGTTTGATGTGGTTGGTAAGGCTGCTATTGCTGCTCCACTACATTGTGCTGCTACTGTCGTGAACGTTGGGGTAACACTTGAATCAATATAAACGGTGACAGGAACTCTATAAGGAGCTGGGCAAACACGAACATAATAAGTGGTAGTAGCAACTAAAATTGGAGTTGTAAATGGATTCCCAGAAAATAAAAGTGTGCCTCCAATCGGTGAATCATACCATTCAAAAACAGCCCCAATAGGTGCAGTTCCAATAATTGAAGCAGTTAGTGTGGCGGTACTATTTGAACAGATAGTATCATTGCTAATGATTACATCAAAAGCATCAATACTTTCGTTGGGCATTCCAACTCCGCCACTAGTTGCACCATTAGGTGGAAAATTACTAACGTAAGTACTATTGGTAGTACCATTAATTCCTCCATTTGCATTTCTAGTTGGTGTTCCAGAAGTGACAGCAATATATCCTCCTCCGCCACCTCCACCAGGACCTTCAGCTTCCCCAATGGAAGCAAAAGCACCAACTTTCATCACTTGGTCACCTCCTTCACCACCATTGGCGTTGATAGAAATTCCAGCAACTATACCAGTAGTTTTAATTAAAATTGTACCACCAGCACCAGCACCACCTGCAGCATCTTTTCCTGTAACTTGACCAAAAGGTGCAGCACCAGGTTGTTCACAATTATAACCATTTTGCCCATCAGCGACAATAGTTCCAGTTCCGTTTACATTCCCATAAGTATTCAAAAAAATAATTCCTGCCCCATTTCCACCAGCACCTGGGTAAGCAGTTTCTCCATCACCAGCACCGCCAGCACCACCCATAAATATTTTACCAGTTGAATAATCCAAAGGTCTTCCTCCTAAACCCCCAACTTGCCTTCTTAAATCTCCTCCCCAAGCTGCATCTCCAGGAGCTTGAGTTAATTCATTCCCGTTAGTACTTGCATGAGAATAGCCACCCCTTCCACCACCAGAGTTACTTACTCCAACTAAAGAGGGTGTTTCTAATGCCCATGAAATATTGTATATTGGATCAGAAACGCCAGATCCATCTGTCCAGTTTAATGGATTTCCTGTATTTGCACCACCAGCACCACCAGCATTGTGACCATTTCCACCACCACCACCATTTGCTGCAGCACCTCTGGTGTATCTACCTGCTAAAAAAGTGGAGTAAAATACTTGGTCTCCTCCAATTCCTTCTCCTTTTTCTGCTCCTTCGATGGGGTTATTATCGGCATAACGTGTTCCCCCAAATGTGGAGGAAGCTTCTATCTGACCACCTCTGAAACCTAAATTGGAAACATCTATACTACCATTTACAGTTGTTGTTCCATTCACTTCTATGGCTATAATTCCTCCTATTGAACCATTCCATGTGTCTGCTGTTATTATTCCTCCAGCGTTGATAGTTAAGGATGAATATCGTGGAACTCGGACAACTACTACATTACCTGAAGCAGTATAATCAAAATTAAGAGGACAATCTAAATTGATGGTTGTTGCATTCGGAACGCTTTCCACTTGTAGAAATTCATAATTTCCACAGTTATTATAGTTAGTTATTTCACCCCAACTAGAAACAAATTGATTCGAATTATTAATTGTTGCTCCCTGAACTTGGATAATCATAATCAAATCACCTGCGGTAAGAACACTAGAAAAATTAGTAATTAATGATGAATTTGCAACTGTTAAGCTAGTATTTCCAATACTGGCATTTACAGTCAAAGTGGTATATGCATTAACCACTTCGGTTGCTGTTACAGTTTTAGCTCCATCTTTTCCTCGTTGTGCAAAAGTGCAATTTACAATGATTAGTAAAACAAAAAATATGGTAAACGACTTTCTCATGGTACTTTGACTAGATTTAATAAGGAAAGGTTGCATTTGTTTTTCCTTAAAAAAGGAGCTAAAAATAGATTTTTTTTAGGAAATAACTCCAATTATTTGATGAACGGTTAAATTGGGGTTTAAAAGTAGTAAGTTAAATTTTAAATTTCTCTTTAATGGATTGCAAACAACTTTTTGCTAAGTAGCTACAATTTATTGCTTTTTTTGCTAATGTTACATTTTCTTTTTGAGTAGCAAATAAACTAAAAATTTCTGCAACACTAATACTTTCGAAGCTATTTAAGAGGTCTAATTCATCTCCAACTTTAACTTTTCCCTCTTCTAAAATTCGAACATAAATGCCGGGGTAAGGTAAACGATAAAAAAGTTTTATCATATCTTGAGTCCCAAATCTTATTCCTAAAACAGAACATGGTCTTCGTGGTTCTGAAACCTGAACAACAGCAGAGCCAATACGAAAAGTGTCTCCAATATTAATTTTAGTTTCGTTCAACTCTTCAATGGTTAAGTTTTCTCCAAACATTCCCCAAGTCCAATAGAGGTCTGGAAATTTTTCTTTCCAAAAATCATAATGGTCTGCCGAATAGAGGTAACAAGCTTTGTCTAACCCTCCATGATGCTTTAAATCCATCACAGCATCTCCAACAACGCCTGTTTTTGTTAAGGTAATTGGTTCTTCAACGGAAGTTTTGTAAATTCCTGTTTGAACTTCTTTACCATTTTTTAGTACAGCAGTTGCTACACCTATATTGGTGGAAATTACTTTCATTACAAGAAATTAATTTATAAGCTGTTTAAAGCTTTTTGGTAGTTAGGTTCTTCGGTGGTTTCAGCAACTTGTTCGGTGTAAACAATAGTTCCTTTTTCATCAATAACTACAACACATCTGGAGTGTAAACCAGCTAACGCACCATCAATAATTTCCAACCCATAATCTTTACCAAATTGACCAGTTTTAAAATCAGAAAGCATCATTACATTTTCAATTCCTTCAGCACCGCAAAAACGACTTTGTGCAAATGGCAAATCTCTAGAAATACACAATACTTTGGTATTGGGTAAATTGGCTGCTTCTTTGTTAAAATTTCTTACAGATGCTGCACAAGTTCCTGTATCAATACTTGGAAAAATAGTTAATACCAACTTACTTCCTTTAAAGTCGTTTAAAGTTGTTATTGATAAATCTTTTTTTACTAAATTAAAATCTTTTGCTTTTCCACCAACTTTTGGTAATTCTCCAATTGTGTTGATTTTGTTTCCTTTTAATGTGATTTGTGCCATTGTTTTGTGTTTAATTTTTATTCATGCAAATTTACTTCTTTTGGTTAGATGACATTAATTTCTTGTTCTTTTATATCAAAAAAGTTAAACATTCACAGTTATTATTTCATCTAGCCGGTGGTGTATCTTGGCGATAATTTTTTTCCAAGTTCTACCCAAATCCCGACACGCTAACTTTAATTTTTACTGACTTATGGTTTTGTTTAGCTGATTCATTGTTTTCATATACTGCTTCATCCGTCAGCTGACGGAATCCAGATAGTGTTTCAAAAATTTTCATTGTTTCTAAAAAACTATGAAAATTTTGATGTGAATCAATTTTTAGAACCCACCTTAAGTTGTTTCTCGTTTTTAGGAGTAATTCCCATTACGATAACTCCTGTTTTTTGTATTGATAGCCTTCTTTGTAAATTTCTTTTAACCCTTTTACAACATATTTTACCAAATCAATACTCGAGTTAGTTGGATAATCCGTTTTTATGATGATGTTTCTATTGTATTGTCGAAGATTTTTCCGATGTCTATTAGTAACTGATGTTACGTAAATACTTTTACCGCAGAGTTCGCTAAGGTTTTACGCAGAGAAACGCAGAGTTCTAGGCACTTGGTTTTCTCTGTGTTTCTCTACGTGTTGTTTTCTCCATTTTCTCTGCGGTTAATTGCTTTTCTGCGTAACATGTGTTAATAACTAAAATTATTACTTAATATCGAACGTAATTTCTCCTTTTACTTTTTTAAAGAAATCATCAAATTGGTCTTTAACGATGGTAATCACTTCATTTTCTTTTTTTATTTTCATTCTGTTAAAGTTAAAATGTCGACCATTAATAAAATATTGGTTTTGGTTCTTATAATGGTCATTACTTAATGTTCCAAAAATTAAAGCACTTTTAGGTGGTAAAATAATAGTTAACTTAAATTGAGAAGTATCTGTATCAGTAACAGTAATTTGTTTTTCCCAGTTGATATTTCCTTTTTTGTTTAAACCATAAAGCGTAGGTCGGTCATCAAAAATTGCAAAACCACTTTTCTGAAGCGGTTCAATTTTGTAGGATACAGTTACACTTTTGTCAGAATTATTTTTCACAACAAAAATCTCATTCCATGAGCAGCTGTTTAATGCCAACAATATTGATGTGGTGTATAATGTTAATTTTTTCATATGTGTTTTATTTTATTAAATCGGTCATCCCTAGTACTCGGGATAGAATACTCATTGATGTTTCTAAGCATTTTACTCATGGCTTATTTCATGTTAATATTTTATAAATTCTTCTGTCTAAAATTAGTTAAATTCTTTTCAAACCAGTATTTTTGCTTTCCTATGGAATTTTCAGCAAAACAAATCGCAGAATTACTTAACGGAGAAATTGTAGGAAATTCTGACATAAAAGTGAATAAATTAGCTAAAATTGAAGAAGCTGAGGCAAATTCATTATCTTTTTTAGCCAACTTGGCTTATGAAGATTATCTATATACTACGAATGCTTCTATAGTTATCATCAATAAAAATTTTACGCCAAAAAAAACTATTAATAATTCGTGTACACTAATTAAAGTTGATAACGCTTACGAATGTTTTGCAAAATTACTCAAAACCTACAATCAATTAAAAAACAATAAATTAGGAATAGAATCGGGTGCTTTTGTTGCTGAAAAATCTAAAATTGGAAAAGATGTTTACATCGCCGCTTTTGCCTATATAAGTGATGATGCAACAATTGGCAATAACACCAAAATATACCCTCATGTTTATATTGGCGACCATGTAAAAATTGGAGATAATACAATCATTTTTTCTGGAGTAAAAATTTATCATGAATGTGTGATTGGAAGTAATTGCATTATACATGCAGGTGCAGTAATTGGATCTGATGGATTTGGTTTTGCTCCAACTAGCACTGGTGAATATAGTAAAATCCCTCAAATAGGTAACGTAGTTATAGAAGATAATGTAGAAATTGGTCCAAACTGTTGTATCGATAGAGCAACTTTAGGATCTACCATGATTAAAAAAGGTGTGAAATTGGATAATTTAGTTCACATTGCACACAATGTAGTTGTTGGAGAAAATACAGTACTTGCTGGACAAACTGGTATTTCTGGTTCCTCAAAAATTGGTAAAAATTGTATGACTGGCGGGCAAGTTGGAATTTCTGGACATCTTACAATTGGTGATAACGTTAAAATTGCTGGGCAATCAGGCGTATCCAAAAATATTAAAAATGACATGATTATTCAAGGTTCTCCTGCATTTGCGATGAAAGAATATTTTAGAGCTTATGTTGGCTTTAAAAATTTACCTGATATTATTACAAGACTTAACGAATTAGAAAAAAAAGCAGAAAAAAATGGCTAAACAAAAAACCCTAAAAGAATCTTTTACAGTTGTAGGGATTGGTTTACATACAGGAAAAAAAGCTACTATAACTGTAAACCCTGCATTAGAAAACCATGGTTTTAAATTTCAAAGAATTGATTTAGATGGTCAACCAATTATTAATGCTGATCCCGATTTTGTAGTAGATACTTCTCGAAGTACTACGCTAGAGAAAAATGGAGCAAAAGTAATTACAACTGAGCATATTCTAGGGGCATTATTCGGAATGGAAATAGACAATGCATTGATACAAATTGATGGGATTGAAATACCTATAATGGATGGAAGTGCCTACCCTTTTGTTGAAATGATTAATCAAGTTGGGGTAGTAGAACAAGATGGTGATAAAGATTATTTTGTTGTTACTGAAAATTTAACTTATGAAGATAGTGAAAGGAGCACAGAGATGCTAGCTGTGCCTCAAGATGAGTTTCGATTAACAGTAATGGTTGATTATAATTCACCATTATTAGGAACACAACATGCTCACATGTATCATACAGGAGAATTTGAAAAAGAAATTTCGGCAAGTAGAACTTTTGTCTTTTTAAGAGAATTAGAAATATTGGCTAAAAATGGATTGATTAAAGGAGGTGATTTAGACAATGCCATTGTAATGGTTGATCAACCCATATCTCAAGAAAAATTAAATGAAATAGCCGATTTACTAGGAAAACCGCATATTAAAGTAGAAAAAGAAGGAATATTAAATAACTTAACACTTCATTTTCAAAATGAACCTGCACGGCATAAATTATTAGATATTATTGGAGATTTAGCACTTGTTGGAAAACCAATAAAAGGACATATTCTTGCAGCAAGACCAGGACACAAAGGAAATGTTGATTTTGCTAAAATTATTAAAAATGAAATAAAAAGAACAGCGAAACTAGGGCCAAAAATTGATTTAACGAAAGACCCAATTTACGACATTAACGACATCGAAAAATTACTTCCTCACCGTTATCCTTTTCTTTTAGTAGACAAAATAATGGAAATTTCAGAAAGCCACATTATTGGGGTAAAAAATGTAACCATGAACGAAGCTCAATTTTTAGGACATTTTCCAGGCAACCCAGTTATGCCAGGTGTTCTTCAGGTGGAAGCAATGGCACAAACTGGCGGAATTTTAGCTTTAAGTTCTGTTCCAGATCCAGAAAACTATAGTACTTACTTTATGAAAATCGATAGCGTTAAATTTAAAAGAAAAGTTATACCTGGTGATACCATCGTTTTCCACCTAGAACTATTAACACCTATTCGAAGAGGAATTGTACACATGGGCGGAAAGGGATATGTAAATAGTCAAATATGTATAGAAGCCGAATTAATGGCTCAAATTGTAAAAGACAAAAATATTGACGCAAAAGTTGTTGCAGAAGTTCAATGATAAAAGTTAATTTTGGAAAAAAATAAGAAGATACCAATGGAAAAATTTCCTTTTACAAATATTCATCCAAAAGCAATAATAGGCAAAGATGTTATTATTGAATCTTTTACCACCATTCATGCAAATGTAGAAATTGGCGAAGGAACTTGGATAGGATCTAATGTTACCATTTTTGGTGGGGCAAGAATCGGGAAAAATTGTAAAATATTTCCAGGAAGTGTGATATCGGCTATTCCTCAGGATTTAAAATTTGATGAGGAAGATACAACTGCAGAAATTGGAGATAACTGCATTATTAGAGAATGTGTTACCATTAATCGAGGAACGGTGGACAAACATAAAACCGTAGTAGGAAATAATTGTTTATTAATGGCTTATGTTCATATTGCTCACGATTGTATCGTTGGTAATAATTGCGTACTGGCTAATTGTGTTAATCTTGCTGGACATGTAGAATTAGGAAACTTTGTTATCATAGAAGGAGTTGCCGGAGTTCAACAATTTATTAAAATTGGTGATCATTCGTTTATTGCTTCAGGTTCTAATGTAAGAAAAAATGTGCCTCCATACATTAAAGCGGCTCGAGATCCGCTAAGTTTTGCAGGAGTTAATTCTGTAGGATTAAGAAGAAGAGGCTTCTCTGCTGATATCATTATGCAAATTGAAGATATGTATCGTTCTATCTATGTTAGAGGGTTAAATGTAACAAATGCTGTTCAAATAATTGAACAAGAGGCTCCAAAATCGGAAGAGAAAAACATCATATTAAAATTTATTGAAGAATCTACAAAGGGAATTATTAGAGGTCCACTTAACTAATGTGAAAATGAAATAGTGTGAGAATTGATAACTGATATACTTCTTTTGCATTAAACTTAAAAACTAAAAAATGGCAACAACAGCAGACATAAAAAATGGCTTGTGCATTAAATACAATAACGGTATTTATACAATAGCTGAATTTCAACACGTAAAACCTGGTAAGGGTCCTGCATTTGTAAGAACAAAACTAAGAAGTTTAACTACTGGGAAAGTTATTGATAATACCTTTTCTGCTGGGCATAAAATAGACACAGTAAGAGTAGAAAGAAGAAAGTATCAGTTCTTGTATAAAGATGAGTCTGGTTATCATTTTATGAATCAAGAAAGTTATGAACAAACCTTTATTGATGAAAAAATTATCAATGCTCCGCAATTTTTAAAAGAAGGTGATTTAGCAGAAATAGTTTTTGATGCTGAAGAAGAAATCCCATTAATTTGTGAATTACCAGCATCTATTGTGCTTCAAATAACTTATACCGAACCTGGAGAAAAAGGAAATACGGCTACCAATGCTTTTAAACCTGCAAAAGTTGAAACTGGTACAGAAGTGAGAGTGCCTTTGTTTATCAATACTGGTGATTTTATCAAGATAAACACTGTTACAGGAGAATATTCTGAAAGGGTAAAAGGATATTAATTAAAGTTTCGGGTTTAGAATTTGAGGTTTTAGGTTGTAAAAAAATTGAGAAGGACTCCATTTAAAAATAGGGTATTTTGTGCCATCGTTTGTGTCTTCA
>PFUQ01000027.1 GCA_002790175.1 Flavobacteriales bacterium CG_4_9_14_3_um_filter_32_8 | reverse complement strand
TGCTTGTCCTACCGTACAATCGGCAAGTAATATTTGTAAAGCCGCCTTTACCAAAGAAACCAATGAGTTTAACAAAAAAAACATCACCTATATTGATGATACCATTAACTTCTTAGAACCAAACTTGGTAGTAAAACAGCTTTACACTACTTTTTCACCTCATTTTTCATTAGGAAAAGAAGAGAATGAATTGGCAGTAAAAGCCGCATTTGCTGCTATGCAAAGTTATTTTGATGAACTAAAAATGAATTCTCGAAAAATTCTTTATTCATTAGTAAAAAATAACAAAGTTGGGCTGTTGATGTTGGGACGACCATACCATAACGACCCAGGCTTAAATCATGGTATTTTAGACTTAATTCAACAACAAGGTTATCCCATTTTAAGCATGGAATCGTTGCCCGACAATGAACAAGAATTGGAAATGCTTTTTGGAGAAGACATAAAATCGGGTAGAATTTCACATCCAAAAGATATTTCGGATGTGTATGCTAATGCTTACAGTTCTAACACCAACCTTAAAATGTGGGCAGCCAAATATGCGGCACGACACCCCAATTTGGCAGTAATTGATTTAAGTAATTTTAAATGCGGAATGGATGCTCCCATCTATAATGTAGTAGAAGGAATTTTAGAAGCTACCAAAACTCCTTTTTTTACTTTTCATGATATTGACGAAAACAAACCTTCAGGCTCCATCAATATTAGAGTAGAAACCATTGCTTATGCATTAAGAAAATACGAAAGAGAGTTAGTTGCTAAATCAAGGGAAAGAAACAAGGGACAGGGGACATGGAACGATGGAAAGGGACAGGGGACAAGGGGCGAGGGAAAAGGGACAGGGGAAATCTCTATAGAAACAGCAACAAAAGAGCAAATTGTAATTTAATTTTTTAGTAAAATGATAACAACTACTGAACCGACTAAAACTGGAAATGATTTCGAGAATGAAGTAATCGAAATGGAAGTTCAATTGGCTGAAAATATTGCAAGAATACATGCTGAAAGTAACCATTTTGAACGACCAAAATTAAATCCATTTACTTTTGAAGACAGAAAAAATACGACTATTTTATTTGGAGGATTAACCGAGGCTCATGAAGAATTGATGTTGAGTCATTTGGAATCTTTAGGCTATAAAGTGGAACGACTTCCTGAGGCTGATTTTGAAAGTATTACCATTGGAAAGGAATTTTGTAACAAAGGGCAGTGTAATCCTACCTATTATACCATTGGTAATTTGATAAAATATTTGCAAAATAAAAAGAAAGAACTGAGTGTTGAAGAGATAGAAAAACAATATGCTTATTTTACCGCAGGTTCTTGTGGTCCATGCCGATTTGGTATGTATGAAAATGAATACCGAAAAGCAATGATAGATGCTGGATTTGAAAACTTTCGAATCATGGTGGTGCAACAAGCTGGAGGAACAAAACAAAGTCAGGCAGATGAACAAGAGCCCGGCATGAATTATAATAAAGACTTTTATGTAGGCATTATCAAAGCTCTTATTGTAGGTGATTTGATTAATGATTTGGTGAACAAGTTAGAACCTTATGAAATTATAAAAGGTGCAACCAGAAAAGCGAAAGCAGATGCATTAATTATTATGCAAAAAAGCATTAAGGACACTAAAAAAATATACAAGGGTTTACAAGAGGTTAGAAAAGTATTTGCAAAAGTGAAATGCGATTACACGCAAATTAAACCCATTGTAAAAATTACTGGTGAATTTTGGGCAAGTCTTACTGAATCACAAGGTAATTACCATTTAAAAAAATGGTTGGTTACCGAAAATGTGGAGGTAAAAATGGAGCCGATGACTGGTTGGTTTGAACATCTATTGTTTTCTAGAGAAATTAAAGCAAGAGACCGAAGAGGAATTGTTCAAGAAAAACATGGTTTGGGTGAAGGAACAAATCCTTATAAAAATGAATTAAAATTATATGGTTTTCGTAAATTGTTAAATGGTTATTACAATCTGTATCGTTCGGCTTTAGGTTTTAAACCCAACAATACCACTAACAACAGAAAACTTGCCAATTTGGCTCATGATTATTACAACAATAGACAAGGTGGTGGAGAAGCGTACATGGAAGTGGGTAGTTTAATTTACTTAAACAAAAATAAGATTGCCCACATGTTAATTTCCGTAAAACCTTTTGGTTGCTTGCCTTCTACAGCAAGTGATGGCGTTCAGTCTAAAGTTACAAGTGATTATCCAGAGATTATATTTTTATCCTTAGAAACATCGGGCGATAGTGAAGTAAATTTTAAATCTCGTGCACAAATGAAACTTTTTGAAGCCAAACAAAAAGCAAAAAAAGAGGCTGATGAAGTGATTAATAAATATGGAATTGATGTTGACGCAGTTAAGAAATTTGTTACCAAACATCCTACATACAGTTCAGGAGATTTTATTATTAAAGGGAAACATACAGGAACGGGAATTAATTTTATTGTGGATATGCACAAAAGAATGAAAAGTCCTGCTGGAATGGTAAAACATCAGTTTTCTAAAATGGTTAATCGGTAAATGATAAAAAGAGTTGAGTTAAAAAGTGCTATCATTATACTGTTTCTTAGTAGTATAGTTTTTGGTTTTCAAATAGATCAAATTAATCAAAATAAAGAAGCTGTTTTTGATGGATATCCAGTTCCTACCGATAAAAACATGCTGTTTTATATTCAAAAAAGTTTTAATACTAACGCCGTTGTTTATACTGCTAATTTTAATTCGGAGGGAAATTTAAATCCTAATGAACCTGTGAAAGTATTTTGGAGAAGATACCAAGAAGATGGAAGAATTAGAGAATTAAAATACATAGAAAAACAATTTGCTTTTGGCGTTAGTTTTAAACCCATAAAAGGCAAAGAGAATGCCTATGTTTTTACCCTAGTTTCTTTAAAAGGGATGAATTTATACCTTACATTAGATAAACATGGAACACCAAAAATAGCTACCACTATTGCTAATAAATCTGCATCATTAAAGCGAGTTTTTGTTACTGCAGAACATACCAAATTATTGCCTAAAGTTTTTTACATAGAAGTTTTTGGTAACGATTTAAAAACAGGTGATTTTCTATACGAGAAAATAGATAATTAAGCAATTATTTTATTTTCAATAGCATATCGTATCATCTCGGCTGTATTTTTAACATCCAATTTTTCCAAAATATTTCTTCGATGTGTTTCTACTGTTCTGCCACTAATACACAATTTTTCACCTATTTTTTTATTGGTTTTCCCTGTTGCAATATGAGCTAAAACTTCCAATTCTCTTTCCGATAATTGTGAATCTTTAGACTTGTTATCACTCATTAACGAATTTATCATGGTAACAGAAACTTCATTGCTGTAATATTTTTGTCCATTGGCAACTGTTTTAATAGCCGAAATTAATTCGTCTGTCCCAGCTTCTTTTAAAACATATCCTAAGGCTCCTGCTTTTAACATATTAATTATATAGGTTTCTTCGGCATGCATGGTAAGTGCCAACACTTTAATGTTTTTATAGCTATCGGAAATAACCTGAGTGGCTTCTATACCATTCATAATTGGCATATTGATGTCCATGAGAATTACATCAATTTTGTTGGCGTTTTTCTCTAAATAGTTAATTACTTCAGCCCCATTATTTGCTTCAGCAACGATTTCTATTCCAACGCTCTTTTTTAACATTAATTTAATGCCATCTCTAATTATTAGATGATCATCGGCGAGTAATAATTTTATAGTTTCCATAACACTTTTTTTTAGTTTAATGAAATATGTATAGTTATTCTTGTTCCTTTTTTTATGGTTTCGTCTATTTCAAATTGACCCCCTAAATATTCAATTCTTGATTTCATGTTTTTTAATCCTATTCCACCACTTTTTGGGTTTAATAGGGTTTGTTTAGTTAATCCTATACCGTTATCTTGAATTAAAATAGTTAAATCATTTTCTTTTTTTGTAATTTTTAATGAAGCATGGGTAGCTTTTGAGTGTTTAATAATGTTTTTTATTAACTCTTGCAAGGTTCTGTAAACACCCATTTCCAGTTCTTCATTAAATCGGAGGTATTCAATATTGTGTTGAAAGTTAAATTTTAAGTCTAAAGAGGCATTCATGTTCGCTACAATTTCGTTAACGGCATAAGCCAATCCAAATTTGTTTAATACCCTACTCATTAAACCGTGCGAAATACTTCGAGCTTCTTGTATGGCTTCGGTTAATAATTTAACGGAGTTGTTAAATATATGTTTATCATCATTAGCTAACTCATTAACAGAGTCGCTAATGGCATTCAAATTCATTTTTGCAGCCAATAAAGTTTGTCCCAACCCATCATGAATTTCCATGGCAAATCGTTCTCGCTCTTTCTCTTGAGCTTCTATCACTTCTCTAATTAAATTTAATTTGGCATTTTTCTCTTCGGTAATGTCGAAACGAATGGCTAAAAATTGTTCTATTTTTCCATCTTCATTAAATATAGGAGTTATCGTAGTAAATAGCCAATAGAAGGTGCCGTCTTTTTTTTTGTTCCTTATTTCACCCTTCCAAGTGTTACCAGTTAAAATGGTATTCCAAAGTGTTGAGTAAAATTTTTTGCTATGTATTCCCGAACTAAATATTCGAGGTGTTTGCCCTATTATTTCTTTTTTGGAATATCCCGTACTTTCATAAACACTATCATTCACTTCAATAATTTTTCCATTACAATCAGTAATAATAACACTTGCAGAGCTATTGATGGCTTTTGTTAATTCGGTTACTTGCTGGGTTGCTTTTTTTAATGCGGAGATGTCGGTAATAAAACCTAAAAAGTAATCAAATTCTTTAGTTGCTGTATAAACTCCTTTTGCAATAACTTTACAAGTTAGTATTTTCCCCGATTGATGAAGGTATCTTTTTTCAAAAGTAGTCTCAGAAATCTTACCAGTTTTTATATCCGACATTACTTCCTTACTTTTTTTAATATCATTAGGATGAGTAATATCAAGAATATTTAAGGTTAACAGCTCTTTGTAGGAATAACCTAACAGTGTCATCATTTTTTGATTTACATCTAAAAACTTCCCATTAGCATCAATACGTATAATACCTTCATTGGCATTATTAAATATATTGGTTAACTCATTTTTACGTTGGGTAATTTCATCTTTTAAGATAGCATTATTAATAACTACAGCCAATAAAACAGTTATTTCTTTCACCAACTTAGTATCAATACTATCAAAATAATTTTTTGTTTTAGAAGCCAAGTTTAATGTTCCAATCACTTTATTGTGAATTATTATTGGTACTATATATGCAGCTTGAATACCTTCTTTTAGTATTTTTTTATCACTATTTTTTAATATCGGATAGTGTGTTAAATCCGAAATTTTAAAAATCTTCTTTTCTAAAATAGTAGCTATAAAATGCACGTCATCAAAAGAGATATCTTTCGATTTTTTAAATTTTTCATTTCCTTCATATTTGGTAAGCTGTGCAATAATCTTAATGTTTTTTGCTGAGTGATTAACTAAACAAATATTTAATCTATCCACATCAAATGCATTTTTTGATATGGCAATGATGGCATTATCTAGTATTTTATCTAGGGATTGATTAGAGATTAATGCTTTTTCGATAGCGTGTAAGGTGTTTAATCTGTTTTGAGCAAACGCTATTTTTCTATCAGCAAAAACTTTAGCAGTTATGTCTTTTGCATTAAAAATAATTCCATTGTTTTTGTTGTTGACCGTGTTTTGTGAGATGGAAACTTCTAAGTGTTTAGTATTTCCATTTTTATCAAGTAGTTCATAAATTTTAGTGGATAGCAGCCTCTTGTTCGTTGTTAATTTAGAAAAGGAACCCACTTTAATGTAATTTGAAACATTTTTTCCTATTAATTCATAAGGTTGGTATTTTAATATTTTATATAACGATTCGCTGACGTATTCAATTATTCCATCTTCATTAATTATTCCTATTATTTCGGATGAATTTTTATTTAACGACCTAAAATATTCCTCATTTACAATTAATTTATCTTGCCACAACTTCCGATCAATAATAACAGCGACTTGTGTAGCAATAAATTTTAATAATTTAATATCTTCTTTTTTGATACTACTTTTTTTCGTATAATTTTGAGCTACTAGCACTCCAATAGTTTTTCCATCACTTTTAAGTGGAATTGCGATTAAATTTTCTGCTTTTTTTCCTTTTGTTAGGATTGCATTTTTTTGGAGAAAATCTTTATTTTCTTGTTGGCTGTTAATAATAACCAAGTTGCCATTTTTTATCAAAAATTCGGTAAATCCATTTTTACGATATGGGATGTTAAACGATGTTTCTTTGGTGTATTTATCTTTAAAATAAGGAAAAATTAGTTGCTTATTTTCTTCATCCAACACCGCAATGTAAAAGTTAGATAACTTAATACTATTCTTTAGCGTTTTATAAATGTATTCGCCAAGCATGGTTAAGTTAATTAACCTTCGTTGAGATTTTTCGGCAATTTCAAAGGCAATTTCTCTTCGTAATTGCTCGTTAACTTTTTGGGTAACATCTTTAAAAACTCCTCTTAATCCGTATGCTTTATCTTGTTCTGAATTGGCAGTAATTAATTCACAGTCCATTTCAATGTAAGCAATACTTCCGTCTTTTTTTTTGAATGTTAGTGGAAAGTTTTTAATGAATTTTTCAGTTTTAACCTTTTTTAAAAAATCAGTTCTTTCACTCATATTCAGGTATCGCTTTTCAATAGGCAACCTTTTATATTCATCAACTGTATAACCTAAAACATTTTTTATCGATGGAGAAACTACACAATTAATTTTGTTATCTGCTGCATCATAAGTATTCCAGAAAAACACATCCTGAAAATTTTGAAAATAATCGGAATAATCTTTAAGGGATAGTATTAACTGCTTGTCAAAACCAGTAGATGTAGCAATATGCTTTGTGTTGGACGTTCTTATGTTTACTAAATCTTTATCCATTCTATATTAAATTACTGATAAAATTATCATAAGCTAGGTATAAAAAAATACCTTATTATACTGAAATTTATTTTAATTTACTAGGTAGTTATACGTAGTTGTTTTTATGAAGTTGATGCATAAGCTCCCAAAAAATGGGTTTCTACTAAAAAATACCTAGCAACAACTCAGTAGATTTCTTCAACAACTCAGTATTTATCTTTTTATAATCATTAAAAACACCTAATGTAAATTTAGGGAATTCGACTGTTGTATAAGGCGATTAAGGGTTCTATTTTTACTCTATTAACTTTAAACTACGAGCCATGAAAAATTTATACAGAAAGTTAACGATATTATTTTTAGCAAACTTAACTGCCTTTACTAGTTATGCACAGTATAACAATGCTTATCGAATAAAGATAATTGGTAATAGTTATTCTGACGAAACCGTGATAAGATTAGTAAATGGTGCAACGCAAGGTTTTGATGGAATGTATGATGCTTGGAAACTAATTAGTCCAAATCCAAATGTGCCTTCTATTTTCACACAAATTATTCCTGGTCAAATTTTATCAATTAATGCACTACCAGAGTTTACCGAAGATAAATCGGTTACCCTATACACTAATATTCCTGTAAGTGGTTCATATATCATTGAAATTGATGAGGTTTATGCACTAAGTGCAAATTATAAGGTAAGTTTTACTGATGTATCAACCAATTCGCATATTAGAATAATGGGCGATACTTCACTAATAGTTAATTTAAGTGCACAGCAAAATGCCGCAACATTTACTTTTAATATTTCTTCATCACTAACAACAATAGTAAATCATGAAACTTGCACAGCCATGAACGATGGTTCTTTAGAAATAACGAATACTGGAAACAATAATTGGGAATATGAAATTACAGATGATAATGATAGTGTT
The DNA here is from genome assembly GCA_002790175.1 of Flavobacteriales bacterium CG_4_9_14_3_um_filter_32_8. Classification (GTDB taxonomy): domain Bacteria; phylum Bacteroidota; class Bacteroidia; order Flavobacteriales_E; family Vicingaceae. Next base: position 711 of record PFUQ01000027.1, on the reverse strand, counting down.
ATTATCAATAATACCTCCAATTCACCAATTAACACTATTAATTCGTTAATTCCTGGTAACTATAAAGCTACCGTAAATAGCTTAGGAATTACTGATGAGGTTAATTTTACCATTAATCCTGCTCTTGTTTTAACGGCCAATTTTAATTTAGATAAAGATACTGTTTATTTAAGTGAAGGAGGTTTAGTCAACACTAACAATACATCCATAAATGCACAAACCTATACTTGGGATATGGGCGATGGCGGAATTGCTAATACTGAGAATACAAGCTATACTTATAGTTCTGTTGGCAATTATCAAATAGCACTTACTTCATCCAACGCAAATTGTACTGTCCAAAATTCAAAGCCCATCACTGTATTGTTAACTCCAACAGTTGTTACTGCGATTAACAGCAATAATAAAATGGAAGTTAAGTTAGCCAACCTTGGAAATGGAAATTATCAACTGGTTACCGCTAACAATAACATAAAAAACATAAGTGTTTATGATGTGAAAGGGAGTTTAATACAACAAGCAACATTTTATGAGAATGAATACCACTTATCTTTATCAACTAATTCCAATGGAATATACCTATTATCTGTAATTACAGAAGATGGTAAAATTTTCCAAGAAAAATTGGTGAGGTAATTAAGGTGGGTTCTAAAAATTGATTCGCATCAAAATTTTCATCGTTTTTTAGAGACAATGAAAATTTTTGAAACA
>PFUQ01000114.1:7712-11477 GCA_002790175.1 Flavobacteriales bacterium CG_4_9_14_3_um_filter_32_8 | reverse complement strand
CAATGCTTATTGCAGGATATTTGGCATATAAAATTGGGAATTGGAAATTAATTTTTATTCAACTTATAGCCGCTGGTGCTTTGTGGTACTATTCAGTTTTGTTTAAAAAACAAGTCATCATCGGCAATGTAATGGTAGCATTATTAGCTGCTTTGGTCCCTTTTGTTGCTGGATTGTACGAATTATTACTTCAACATGCTAATGTCGATAATACAGTAAATAATTTACTTTTTTTTATGGAACCAGGAACTCCATTTGAAGAAATTAAATACATCATCACTATTATTCTAAGAAACATCATGTATTGGGTTTTAGGATTTTCATTGTTTGCCTTTTTAAGTACCATGGTTAGAGAAATAATAAAAGATATTGAAGATTATGAAGGCGATAAAAAATATTATAGCAATACATTGCCTGTGGTTTATGGAAAACAAAAAGCAAAAAAAGTTGCTCAAGGAATTGCACTAATCATGATTATTTTAATAGGTTTTTTACAATACCTTCAACTGCAAACTAAAGATATGGCTTCTTTGATGTATTTTTTGTTTACGCTGCAAATTCCTTTGGTGTATGTGATTTATCAACTTCAATTAGCCAATGAAAAAATCGATTACACCAAACTAAGCAGGGCGATGAAATTAATAATGTTGATGGGAATTGCCTACACCCTTTTCTTCTACTATTCAACAACACAACTTTAAATGTTTTTTCAAAAAAATTCGTGGAACATTGTTTTAGCTTCAAAATCACCGAGAAGACAAAATTTATTAAAAGAACTGGGTTTTGATTTTGAAATTAAAACAAATGAAGTAGCAGAAATTTATCCTCCAACACTAAAACGAGAACAAGTTGCTCTTTTTTTAAGCGAATTAAAAGCCGATGCTTTTGTTGCTGAATTAAACGACAATGATTTGATAATTACCTCAGATACTATTGTTTGTTTAGGAGAACAAATTATTGGAAAACCAGTGGATAGAAATGATGCCATTAAGATGCTTCAGCAGTTAGCTGGTAATAAACATGAAGTTATCACAGCGGTAACATTATTGAGCAAAGAAAAACGAACTTCTTTTTATGAAGTCACCGAAGTTTATTTTAAAGCATTAAGTTTATCAGAAATAACTTATTATGTCGATAATTTTGAGCCTTATGACAAAGCTGGAAGTTATGGAATACAAGAATGGATTGGATATATTGGAATTCAAAAAATTGTTGGTTCATATTTTAATGTAATGGGGTTACCCGTATTTCGGCTTTATGAAGAATTAGTAAAATTTTAAATGATGAGAACTATTTTTACTTTAATCTTGATTTGCTGTTTTAGTATCGGGTTTACACAAAATCCAATTGAGAAAGAAGGTTGGGAATTAACTTTTAATGATGAGTTTAATAATCATAAATTAGATCGAGAAAAATGGCAAGATTATTACTATTGGGGGGGAAGATCCAATAATGACGGACTAACTTATTTTGGTGTAAATCAATTTCAATTTTCCGATTCTTCGTTATTAATTGTGGCAGAAAAAAAAGTGAGCAAAGATACTATCCCTTATACTTCGGGAATGATAGATTGCAACCGTTCCTTTAAACAACAATATGGGTATTTCGAAATAAGAAGTAAAAACCCAAAAGGAACAGGCTTTTGGCCAGCATTTTGGCTAGTATCTACCGAAAAATGGCCTCCAGAAATTGATATTTATGAATTTTACACCAACGTGCCCAACCGTATAAAAACCAACCAACATTGGTTAGATAAAAAAGAAAAAAAACACATGCAGCCAAAAGGTTACAAAATGAAAGTAGATGCTTCAACTGATTTTCATACTTATGCTATGGAATGGACACCAAAAAAAATTACTTGGTATTTGGACAATAAAAAGATAAAAACATCCAGACAAGGAATGAAATTTTTTAACTACAAAATGCACATTATTGTTAGTGTAGGGGTAAGCGATGTAAATGAAATGAATTTGAAAGATGCAATTTTCCCAAATGCCTTAGAGGTGGATTATGTGAGAGTCTATACAAGCTCTTTGGAATAGAAAATTAATTTTCTATTATGTAGATTAGATTAATATTTTTCAACTTTTTGATTCTTGGATCAATAATCCCATTATCGTTAATGTATATATTATATCCTTTTTTAGACAAATTATTAATAGTAGTAATACTAGGAATTTTTTCATAAGCAATAAAATCAGTGTAAAACATAATTTCAATTGGAGTCTTCACATTGAATAATACTTTTTTATCAGTTGTTCGCTTTAGTTGTTTTAAGTTTTGAACCCATTGAGGAGTCCTATTTATCTTCTGAAATGGTTTAAGTCTTTCAATTGAGTACCTGACGGGTAAAGCTATAAGTAAAATTTGAATAGTTAAAATAACCCATTTATATTTAAAGCGTCTTCTGTAAATATTCAGGTATTGCCAAAACAGTGCGGTAATAATAAAAATAGCTGGAGCAGTAAAAAGAGTATATCCTTGCATTTTTGTTTCAGCTATAGAAAAGAATAGATAGGGGATAGTAATCCACATTAATAGAGCCCATCGTATAAAGTTCTTACGATGTTTTAATGTTTTATATGTAAACCAAATTATAGGGATGTAAATCAGCTCTCCATAAACAATCCTCATCTTGTCGAGATGATAATAGAAAGGACCTCCTCGATTTTCTATCACCTCTGTCAGGTGCTTTGAATTGAAAGAACTTTCCCATGTCGCTTCTAATGGGAAAGTATTATGGATGTATATTTGCCAAGGGAGTGCTATAATAATAATAACAAAACACAAAATAGATAAGTTGAAAACGATTTCTTTAAATGTGAATTTTTTTGAATGGAAAACTAAAAGAAGCCATATTGGAAGAACAATTAGGGCTGGCAACCATTTTGAAAGAATAGCAGAGCCTATAGATATACCACAAATCACGTTGTAAAGGAATTTCTTTTTTTGAGCAAAGAGAATGGCGAAAAAAACAGATAATTCTATAAAAAAGAGGAAGAAAACATCTACGTGATCAGTGGCAACTCTGCCTCCTGTAACTTCTAATATTAATCCGTGAATTGAAAAGAGAAAAGAAGCGATTAAACCAATTTTTCTATTAAATAAGCTTCGTCCGATTTGATAAGTTAATAAACATCCTACTGTAGTTAAAATAATAGAAGGAAGTCTTAGTGCAATTTCATTAATTCCAAAGAACCATAAGCTTAATGCTATTGTCCATAGCGATAAAGGCTGTTTATGAACCCAAATATGATTTCCTACCCAACATTTATAGTCATATTGTAAAATTGGATTATCATACAGAGTTGGTTTTAAAGGATGATTTATTAAGTTCTTTGCTACTAATGCGTGAAATCTTTCGTCCCAGGAATGCAAATAAAAATCCGAAGAAATATAAATGCGTAAAATTAACCCTGCAAGCAATAATAAGAAAATTGAGAAGGTATATTGTTTAGAGTTGAATTTTCTCCATGAAAAACAGTAAATAATTGTACAAAGAATAATAGCGGATACTCCAGATGTAATATTTTCCATACAATATTAAGTGTCGCTTATAATTTATAAATTATACCTCGAAAAGAATAACGAAATTAATATTTTTTAGCAGAAAATAGTGCTAATATTTCTTTAAGCTTATGTAAGGGTTTACAACAATCATATATTTTACTATTATTTTCATTAAACCTAAATCAAAAAATGTTAAATTTGTTAGAATGTTAAAAAATTTAAAAAATGGCGGTATCCATTGACATAAAATCAGCA
>PFUQ01000114.1:2871-7684 GCA_002790175.1 Flavobacteriales bacterium CG_4_9_14_3_um_filter_32_8 | reverse complement strand
ATGTAAGTATTTTACAAGCAATTCGAACCCTGCTAACCAAACAAGTTTAGATAGTGTACTAAAAGAAAAACTTACACAAAGAGCTTTACAATCTGAAAAAGATATTACTTCCTCACGATTATTGGATAAAGAAAGCGTGATAAAAAAAACCAATGATTATTTTGCTAAATGATTATAAAATTTACCGAACAATCATTAGTTTCCCTTCAAGAATCTTTAGAATTTATTTCAAAAGAAGTTAGCTTAGAAAAATTAATCGAAATACGAGACCAACTATTAAACGCTACAGATATTTTTGATGCCCGACAAGAACCAAAAAAAATGAAAGGGTAGTGTAAAATTCTACATCTCAGCCTAATATTTATAGTGCTAAGGTGTGTTAAACAAGTTAATCTTAAATATACCCAGCCATTTTATAAGCAATAAAGCCCGTCCATTCGTGGAGTAAAATTTCCCATTTCAGCAGTGCATACGTGTCGGGAATAAATAAATGGTCAATCAAAAATTTTCGTTCACCAGCTTGTTGGTCAACACTAAACGGAGTTATTGATAACCCTGCTTTTTCAAAACATTTTTTTGCTCTCGGCATGTGAAAACCAGATGTTACTAAAATGTATTTTCCATCAATATATTTTTCGTTTAAAATTAGTGCCGTATTTACTGCGTTTTCGTGTGTGTTTTTCGATTCCGATTCAACTAACAAGTCAGCTTTTGGAATGCCTATTTTTAACAAATAATTTTTAATCACTAAGGCTTCTTTTTCTTCTTGATTGGTAATTACTCCAGAGCCACTGACTATCATTATTTTTTTAGCAATGCCAGTTTTATAGAGTTTTAAAGCATGAAATAATCGGTCGGAAGAGGAATGAAAACCTTCTAATTCTTGGTTTGGGTCGTCGGTTACAAAACCTCCCAAAATAATAGCAACATCGTAAGTTTCGGTAATTTCTGAATATTTTAAGTCTCGTTCTTCATATCTTCTAAAGACTTCGTCAACAATAAAGGAGTTAGAAAAAAAATAAAAAACCAATAGAGAGGTAATCAGTAATCGTTTTTTTCTTTTCGGATTTTTCGATAAAATTCCCCATAGCAAAATGATAAATACCCAACTTACAGGAGAGATTAAAAATTGTAATATTTTAGATAGAAAAAAAAACATTATTGATTGGTTAAAACTAAATCATTTAAAGCATTAATCCAAAGCGGATGGTCATTTAAACTTTCTACCAACTGCCAATCCTCACCACCATTTGAGAGAAAAACGTGCTTAAACTCATCACCAACTTCAATAGTTGTCTCTAAACAATCGGCAACAAAAGAAGGAGAAAAAATCAACACTTTTTTTATTCCATTTTTTGGGTAATCAGCCACTACGACATCTGTATAAGGCTTTAACCAAGGATCTCGAGTTCTAGTTTCTAATCTAGATTGAAAAGTAACCTGGTATTCATCTTCTTGAAGGTTCATTTTTTTAGCAATCAATCTCGAAGTTTCATAACATTGAGCACGATAACAAAGTCGGTTAGATGCATGATAAGTGCTACAACATTTATTATCTAATTGACAAAATCCATTGGTGCAATCTTTTAAGATATGTCGTTCAGGAATGCCGTGATAACTAAAAACAACTTTATCAAACTGCTTTTTCCCCCAATAGTTATTTCCTAATTCAGCAAAAGTTTCAATAAATTTTTCGTTGGATAAGAAGTTTTCAATAAATTTAGTTTTTGGAAAATAATTAATTTTTAGTAATTCTTCTTTTACCTTTTCAATGCTCGATTTTGTGGATGATGAAGCATATTGAGGATAAAGGGGGATAACCGTTAAATTTGTTATTTGTTTGGTTTTTAACTCATGCAAAACAGCATTTATAGCAGGGCGTTGATACCTCATTGCCAGCATTACTGTGTAATTATCTCCTAATTTATTTTGAAGTAATTCAGTTACCTTTTTTCCGTAATACAACAATGGCGAACCATTTTTTGTCCACAATTTTTGATAAATGGCAGCCGATTTTGGACCTCTAAAAGTTGCAATTAGCACATTTACCAAAAACCACCTCGTTAAATAAGGTAAGTCAATGACGTATTTATCCATTAAGAATTCACGCAAGTATTTTCGGACATCTTTCACAGAAGGACTATCTGGAGTTCCTAAATTAACAAGTAAAACGCCTTTTTTTAACATGTTTGCAAAAGTAAAGATTATGCTTGTTGAATTAGGAGTTTGTATGATTTTGTTTTATACTTTTACATCATGGAATATTTCTATCTAAAAGCATTACACATCATTTTTGTGGTTACTTGGTTTGCAGGATTATTTTACATTGTTCGTTTATTCATCTATTTTGTGGAGGCAAGTGAAGAGGATGAAACAGCCAAAGTGATATTACAAAGACAATACAAAATAATGACCAAAAGATTGTGGTATGGAATTACGTGGCCTTCAGCAATAATAACTGCTGTTTTTGCATCTTGGTTATTCTATAATAATTTTTCTTTTTATATTGCTCAACCGTGGATGCACATCAAATTAGTTTTTGTTGTAACCTTATATATTTATCATTTTCTATGTCATCGTATGGTGAGACAATTGTTAACGAATCAACTTACAATTTCTTCTTTTAAACTCAGAATTTGGAATGAAGTAGCAACCGTATTATTGTTTGCCATTGTTTTTTTAGTGGTTCTTCAATCAGCAATTACTTGGATTTGGGGAGTTGCAGGAATTTTACTTTTTTCAGTGCTTCTTTTGTTAGCGATTAGGACATACAAAAAAATTAGAGAGAAAAAAAGTAATCAACTATAAGAACGCAACTGTATAAAATCAACACAGTTCCTTCGATTAATCCAGAATAAAACAATTCTTTTCTTTTGCTATTGGCACTAGCAATCAGTATCATAGTTATTAAATATCCTATTACTAATCCATAAAAATGAGCTGTTTTTAGATTCGAAAAATACATGATAAATAAAGAACAACTCAATAGTATTTCGGAAAGTAAAATTGTTTTTTTTATTCCTATCAACTGTGGAATAGTTTTGATTTGAGCAGTTTTATCAAAGTTAAGGTCTCTAATATCGAAAGGTAAAGTAATGGCGATGATAAATAGGAAGTTTTGAAGTACTGCAAAAAAAATAGTACCATAATTTTCAATTGTAACTTGCGAATCGATAAAGGGAAAACAAACGATGATTAAACTCCATACCAACCCAATAATAACTATTTTTAGAAAAGGAAGTTCTCTTAAAGATTTGCGTTTAGGGGAAAAAGGAATCACATAAAAAAAGGATAAAATTCCAATAGGAAATAAGATTATCCAACTGTTTGAATTTATAAAATAGGTGCAACTTAAACCAATTAAACCTGCAATTGCAGAACTTATAATCAGCACTTTTTTATTACGAATAATCCAAACTAAGCGTTCGCCAATACTATTGGGTTGAAGTAGTTTATTTCTTAATCGATAAAGGCGTTGACCATTGTAGGTAAAAAAAGTAAAACTAAAAACCATTATTATAGTTACCATAAGATTAGGAGTTGGTAACTGATAAATGATATACGTTAATTGTGTATATGCAGCAACACAAAGCGAAACAAATACATTAGAAAAAATAATAAATTTAAAGAAGGAGCTAATTATTTTCAAAAAGTGAGGGTTACTTTTTAGATGAATTGTTGATGATAAAGCTTGTTAAAAAACCAGCACCCATTCCTACAAGAGTTGTTTTTAAAGCACCTTGAGTTCTTTTGCTTCGAGCAATTCTTTCATAACCTCTTAAGTACTCATCTTGTTTTAAATATTGAGTATCTTTTAATTTATGTTGGTTTACTTTTGTAGGAAAAATTAAAGTGGCTACAGTATATATTAAAGGAACTGAGATTAAAAGAAAGTTGTCGTCTTTATGCATAAAATAACCAGCAGTTCCACCAATAGCAAACCCTAAAGTATTAGTAATTACTGGTTTATAGGTTAAATAAGCATCTCTTTCCCCATAAACAAACATTTTCATGTCTTCTACTTTCAAAAAATTACCAGAAAGAGTATCAAATTCATAGACAACGCTTTCCTTATTGTTTTGGATGTAAGAGAAAACTCGATATTTATCAATTGTAAATTCTTTGCCATTGGTGTTTTTAAAGGTAAATTCATAATTAGTTTTATCTAACAATCTACCATCCAGTTCTTTACCATTTAAAAATAATATTTTATCTTGTCCGTAGGCGTTAATAGACCAACAGGACAGAACAATCAGAAATATATAAAACCATCTTTCCATTAAACTTATATACGAATTAACTCCAATAATAGTTAATAGCAACCAAAAATAAATAATAAATGGTAAAAACAATTGTTATAGCACAAAACTTAATAACATTGTATTATGAATTAATTGTTAACAAATTGGTATTAAAATCCGCAGCTGCACGATTTTGAAAATCTAATTTTTGTATGGGGAAGTAATTCTTTTATTTTTTGATGCTCTTCATCGCTCATTAATATTACCCGCATATCAATTTCTTCTAATGAGTTTTCTAGTTCGCCTATTTCATAAGGAAAAGAACCAATATCATTGCTCCATAAATCAATAAACTTTAGATTTTTTAAATTTTTAATTTCTGGGGGTATGGAAACAATTTTATTTTGATTGGCAATTAATCGTTGTAGATAGATTAAATCGCCTAGTTCTTTGGTGATAATTTCAATTTTATTGATTGAAATGTTTAATTCTTGAAGATAGGTAAACTTTGCTATATCTTTAGGAAAGATGGTGAATTTATTTTTACTAATATCGAGCACTTGCAAATTTTT
>PFUQ01000114.1:0-2810 GCA_002790175.1 Flavobacteriales bacterium CG_4_9_14_3_um_filter_32_8 | reverse complement strand
ACTTTTAAAGGATCTTGATTTAAGGCAGAGGACAAAGTGTATGTAGGAAAAGTATCTAACGCCACAGAATCTATTAATTGAGCTTTGGCATCAACTAAAATAGCAAAGAAGATAACACTTACAAGAATATGTTTACTGAAGAATTTGTAATGCATTGTTTTTATCAATTTGTAATTGATTTTTTAAAGCGGAGAGTTCATCAAATTTATGCTCATCTCTAATTCTTTCAAAAAACTCAATTCTAATGTCTTTATTGTAAATGTCTTCATCAAAGTTAAAAATATTTACTTCAATTGTTACATCACTTCCATTAATTGTTGGTCGAGAGCCAATATTTAACATGCCATTATAAGAAGATTCATAAATTTTAACTTTAACCGCATAAACACCATTGGCTGGAATTAACTTATACCATTCGTCAACTTTAAGGTTTGCCGTAGGAAATCCTAGTTCACGACCCATTTTATTTCCAGCAACAACCTTTCCATTCATAAAATAGTGATATCCTAAAAATTTATTGGCTGCATTAATTTCTCCACAGATTAAAGAGTGACGAATTTTGGTTGAACTAATATTAATTTGTTGAATTTCCTGAGCAGGAATTTCTTCAACACCAAAACCATAAAGAGGAGCTAATTCATCCAATTGCTCAAAAGAACCTTCTCTGTTTCTTCCGAAATGATGATCGAAACCGATTATCAATTTAGCTACTTTCAACTGATTAACTAAAACATCTCTCACAAAATCAGTAGCACTTAATCGTGAAAATTCGATTGAAAAAGGATGAATTATAAGATGATCTATTCCTGTTTTGGATAACATTTCTATTCTCTCTGAAATGGTATTTAATAATCTTAATTCGTGATTATCTGGATATAAAACCATTCTAGGATGGGGAAAAAAGGTAAGAATAACACTTTCACCATTATTTTTTTTAGCTTCAGTAATCAATCTTTTAATAATCACTTGGTGTCCAGCATGAACTCCATCGAAAGTTCCGATAGTAACAACCGAACTTTTAGCACATTTAAACTCATTAATATGGTGATAAACCTTCACTTATTCAATCTTAAATAAACAATAAAACCACTTATTTATGGGTTGCAAATATCACTAATAAATTTTGATAATAATAATATTAATAATTCTTTAAAAACTTAACAATATGTATTAGTTTTGCAGTCGGAAAAAAGAAATCATTATAATTTATAAAATTCAATAAAATGGCGGGTATTACTGGTAAAATAACACAAATAATTGGTCCTGTGATTGATGTTAGTTTTAACACAAAAGATGGAGAATTGCCAAATATTTTAGATTCATTAGAAATTACTAGAGAAAATGGTCAAGTAGTAGTTCTAGAATGTCAACAACACATTGGCGAAGATACTATTAGAACAATTGCAATGGATGCAAGTGACGGATTAAGTAGAGGAATGGCTGTTGTGGCTATGGGAAAACCTATTACCATGCCCATTGGCGAAAAAATTAGAGGAAGATTATTTAATGTTGTTGGAGAAGCGATTGATGGTATCGGTTCAGTTTCTAAAGAAAATGGCTACCCTATTCACAGAAATCCACCAAAATTTGAGGATTTATCAACTTCCGCTGAAGTACTTTTTACTGGAATTAAAGTAATCGATTTAATTGAGCCTTATTCTAAAGGTGGTAAAATTGGTTTGTTTGGTGGTGCTGGTGTTGGAAAAACTGTATTGATTATGGAATTAATCAACAACATAGCCAAAGGACATGCTGGATTATCTGTATTTGCTGGAGTAGGAGAAAGAACAAGAGAAGGAAACGATTTGTTGAGAGAAATGATTGAATCTGGCGTTATTAAATATGGTGATGAATTTAAAAAATCGATGGAAGAAGGCGGTTGGGATTTATCAAAAGTAGATCAAGAAGGATTGTCAGAATCTATGGCTACATTGGTTTTTGGACAAATGAATGAACCTCCAGGATCAAGAGCCAGAGTTGCTCTTTCAGGATTAACATTAGCCGAATATTTTAGAGATGGTGAAGGTGAAGGACAAGGAAGAGATATTTTATTTTTTATTGATAATATTTTTAGATTTACACAAGCTGGTTCTGAAGTATCTGCATTGTTGGGTCGTATGCCATCAGCAGTTGGTTACCAACCTACATTAGCATCTGAAATGGGAGCGATGCAAGAACGAATTTCCTCAACCAAAAGAGGTTCTATTACTTCTGTGCAAGCAGTTTATGTGCCTGCAGATGATTTAACTGACCCTGCTCCTGCTACCACTTTTGCTCACTTAGATGCTACAACAGTACTTTCTCGTAAAATTGCTGAGTTAGGTATTTATCCTGCGGTGGATCCGTTAGATTCTACTTCAAGAATTTTAACTGCAGAGATTGTTGGAAAAGAACATTATGATACCGCTCAACGAGTAAAAGAGACTTTACAGCGATATAAAGAATTGCAGGATATTATTGCTATTTTAGGTATGGATGAATTATCGGAAGATGATAAATTGGTGGTACACAGAGCAAGAAGGGTTCAACGATTTTTATCTCAACCATTTTTTGTTGCTGAACAATTTACGGGTTTAGCAGGAGTATTAGTTCCTATCGAAGATACTATTAAAGGTTTTAATATGATTATGGATGGTGAAGTTGATGAATATCCAGAAGCTGCTTTTAACTTAGTAGGAACAATAGAAGAAGCTATAGAAAAAGGTAAAAAAATGATAGCGGATGCTAAATAATTAAACTTATGCATTTAGAAATAATTACACCTGAAAAGAAAATTTATACTGGAGAAGTGGATTTAATTAATTTGCCTG
>PFUQ01000065.1 GCA_002790175.1 Flavobacteriales bacterium CG_4_9_14_3_um_filter_32_8 | reverse complement strand
GGCGGGCAAACTAGCATAACTACTAGCAGAAACAGCAGCTCCATTACAATAAGATGCATTAGCAGGAACAGTTACAGTTGGAATAGGGTTAACGGTAACATTTATACATGTTGGAGGACTAGTTGCACAAGCATCAGTCCATGTTACACAAACCGAACCACCTGGGGTGGTATTCCAAGTAACATTCAAACTAGTTGTATTTTGTCCACTTGTTATTGTTGCTCCAGCTGGAACTGTCCAGTTATAACTTACAGCTCCTGCTTGAGCGGGAACAGTATAAGTTGCTGAGCTTCCCACACAAACAGAAGTAGATCCAGCAATTGCTGGAATTGCGATTGGAGCTGGACAACAATTAGTGTACATAGTTACTCTTCCTATAGATCCACTATTTTCATTCCAAATATCGTGCATTGCAGGTCCTGCAGCTAAACTAAATTGCATACCACTTCTATAAGTTGTAGTTGGAAACCCAGCTATATTGATTACACAATTAGCAGCTCCATAGCTATTTATAGTTGTTGAATTTCGAGCTCCATATATTCCTATAATATCACCTGCATTTATGGCAATATTTGGAACAGGAATCATAGTATTTGGTGCGTAATTTAGATTTTGCCAAAGCGTAACAAAGCTATTAGTAACTGCAGAGTAGGCAGGGGGAGGTCCTGCTGTAAATCTAACGATAGATGCGGCTTGGAAAGCGGTTGACATATCATCTTCAACATATATTCCACAAATCGTAAAATTTGTTGGAGCAGTAAAATAATAACCCCGAACCATACTTGTAAAAGATCCTGTTTGAGGACAAACAGGAATTGGAGTTTGTGCTCCTATATTGCTAGTAAATAACGAAAAAATTAAAAATGTAGCAAATATTTTGATGGTATTTTTCATGTTCATATTCTAAAAAAATTAATAAGGTCTATATCCATATAATTGATCATGAGCTTTTTTTCTTGCAATAACTATTTTATCAATATTTAATGGATTAGAAAGCAACCAACTTTTAATTTTTGTTTTATACTCATTCTCTGAAATTGATTTTTCTTTTTTAGGAAAAGAAGGGATATTAATAAATTGCTTTGCAAATCCATTGTATATAGTAGGAGCTTCTACCGCATCTAAACAAATAATTGTTGCTTCTAATAGTTTTTCTTCGTGGGTAACAGGAAGAGTAGTTTGATCGGCAGATTGAGCATTAATATTGATTCCAAACAAAGTCAACACTACAGATAAAGAGAGATATTTTTTCATTATAATTTAGTTTTTCTTTTTGCGTTGCGTTCACGCAAAAGACGTATGTTTTTATTTTTTAGTTGCTTAAGAAAGCAATTTAATAATACGTTTAATTAACAAAATAGTTTATTATTGTGAAAAAACTAAATCTGAATTGAATCATATAAAGTATTCAACTTTCGCACGTAGAAATTAGGTAGCTTGCATATAGCGTTGTAAATTTAGGTATTTTTTAATTTGTTGGTTATCAGCAATTAATTTTTCCATTATCAATTCAGTGTCTGCTTCAAAAATAATTGCCAACTCCTCTACTATACCTATGATTATGAGCCAAATTCGTTCGTTTATTGTTTTTTCCAAACTTTCTTGTTGGGCTTTCCTAAAGAGTTCTCCAAAAGTTTCATAGTTTTCAAAGCGTTTAACGGTGGCTAAAATATTGTATTGAAGCATAAACAGTGTGGTGTGTGTAATTTGTGCATCAAAGTCTTGCAATTCGCATTTGCCTAATCCTAAAAATTGTTTGCTTTCTTAAAAAAACACTTCTATCGTCCAACGTGTAGCATAAATTTCATAGGCTTCATCAAAACATAGTGCTACATCTGTGGTGCCATTTTGCTCTTTTAGAGGTTTTACTAAAAGATGTCTTGACTTCCACATTTTGCATAAAAACCAAGGCTTCGCAGTAATAAAATCCAGTTGTTTTTGACCGTTTTACTTTTTTGCTTCGTCTTAGTGTATCTACCAATTGCCTGGCTGACAATGTTTTTCCTTGATAAACATATTTTGTATTTCCCATCTTTATCATTCCTAACAAATGGCATTTAATGCGTCTTGTTGTGATAAAGTTGATGAGTTCAAAACAAGTAAACCAGCTATCCACTAAGAGATAATCAAAACGTATGCCTTGTGCAAGGGCTGTTCTTATCATCACTATCATTTGTTTGATTTTAGAAACGGTGTATTCTTGTGTTCTTTGCTTACCGAAACTCTCTTTTGCTCTTTGTTTGGAGTATCTTTTCTTGCTTTGTGATGGGCTAATGCCATAAGGTTTTTTCTTGTTTTTACCTTGTTCTCCGTGCAGCGAAAAGTCTAATGCAAATAAACTTTTTCCATCGTGATAAGCCATAAAAAGCCCTTTGAGTGCCAATATGCTACGATGACTTACATGAGAATATATCTTTCCTATCAACTCTATACATCTACCTGTTTTTGGTAAATCAGTATCATCTATAATTAAACAGCGTGGTGCATTGTTTTGATCTGTTTTTGTTGCCACTTGCGTGATTAATTTTTTACTAATGACATAGTGCAAGCTACACCAGTTGATAGTTGGATGATTCAATAATCGATAAAATACATCCTTGCCATACGATATGATGGAATACAATGCTAGTGTTGGGCGATCATAACCACTTTTAATCTTAAACAGTGGAAACAGCAGTAGTATTAATAACTTATCCGTGTTTTTATAGACGTTGTTTTGTTCTTCTTTAATGAAAAACTGACTTTCGGACAACTTTAATGAACATAGTGTGCTAAAAACCGTTTCAATTGATTTTTCACTTGAGGTAAAAAAGTTGTTTATTTCTGAAAGTATTGTTGTATCTTTGCTTCGCATCATATTATGATGTTTTTGTTTTACACCATAAAAGCACTGATTATTAAGTATTTAACAAAGTAATATGTTGCCTTTTTTATTATAAATCAGCAAGTTAGTTTACTTGCGAATGTTGAATAATTTATTTATTAAATGTTCGTTTATAGGTCATAATTATAAGAATGAGATTTAATAAATTAATACTTATTAGTTTTTTTTTACTTCATTTTTCTGTGTTTAGTCAGAATTCAGAAATAGGAATTATTGGAGGAACTTCTTATTACCTAGGAGAAATAAATCCATCCATTCAAATTATAAATCAAACCGAACCCACATTAGGTGTTTTTTTTAGAAAAACGATTAAGGGTAAAAGGTATGCATTAAGAGCAGGTGTGAGTTATGGAAAGTTAGCTGCTGTAAACAATCGAAGCACAGTTGAGTCCAATCAATATAAAAATTTGTCATTTTCTTCTGATTTAATAGAAGCGTATGGATTGCTTGAATTTAACTTTATCCCTTATCAAATTGGAAATAGCACCAATTCCAATTTCACCCCTTATGTATTTATAGGAGCTGCTGTTTTTAGAGTAGATCCTAAAATTTCAAGTACCAGCTCAACATTAATTCAATCTCAAGGTGCAGTTATTGCACCTTCCATGCCTTTCGGGTTAGGCATTAAAATTAACTTAATTAATAATCTTGGGATATCTATTGAATGGGGAATGAGAAAAACATTTACCGATCAAATAGATGGTCTATCGAAAACCTATCTAGAAGGATATCAATTAAGTAATGCTCAAAACAATGATTGGTACGGTATTGTAGGAATTTCATTAAATTATAAAATATTAACAAAATCAGACCATTGTCCAGGTGTTATTAATTAGTAATAATACTATCTTTGTCCGACCTTAAAAAAAAGGTACCTTTAATGGATTATAAATCATTAATAAATATTTCTAAATTACCTAACCACATTGCCATCATAATGGATGGTAATGGACGTTGGGCTAAAGAGCATAACAAACCTCGTATTTTCGGACATAAAAATGGAGTTCTTTCTGTTAGAGACATTGTTGAAGGTGCGGGAGAAATAGGGTTAAAATACTTAACATTATATGCTTTTAGCACAGAAAATTGGAACAGACCAAAAGTAGAGATAACAGCACTAATGCAATTATTAGTTGCCACATTAAGCAAAGAATTTTCTTCCTTAAATAAAAACAATGTTCGATTGTTAGCTATTGGTGATTTAAAAAGTTTACCCAGTGATTGCGAAAAAGAATTACTAAAAGCTGTTGAAAACACAAAGAATAATACAGGATTAAGTCTTGTTCTAGCCTTAAGTTATAGTTCGAGATGGGAAATTGTGAATGCTGTAAAAAAAATTACCACTGCTGTAACAGAAAACAGATTGTCTATCGCCGACATCAATGAAAAAACATTCCAAAATTACATCGAAACCTCTACTATTCCAGATCCTGAACTCTTAATTAGAACTAGTGGCGAACTCAGAATAAGTAACTTCTTATTATGGCAAATTGCTTACTCTGAATTATATTTTACAGAAAAACTTT
The DNA here is from genome assembly GCA_002790175.1 of Flavobacteriales bacterium CG_4_9_14_3_um_filter_32_8. Lineage (GTDB taxonomy): Bacteria > Bacteroidota > Bacteroidia > Flavobacteriales_E > Vicingaceae. The sequence goes on along the minus strand of PFUQ01000065.1, from coordinate 26,434 downwards.
GGCCCGATTTTAACAAAAATGATTTGTTTGAAGCCATCGTTAATTACCAAAAAAGAGAAAGAAGATTTGGCAAAACAAGTGAACAATTAATAAATAAATGAGAAAATATAGCTACATTATCCTAATATTATTATCACCTGTTCTTGCAAAAGCTCAGTTTTCAATTAACTCAGGTTTAGAGGACATTAGCTATTCCAATCCGAAAAATTATGAAATTGGTGGAATAACAATCTCTGGCACCAACTATTTTAACCCTATCACTATTAGTGCTATTTCTGGGTTAGCCGTTGGAGATAATGTTATGGTTCCAGGAGATAAAATCACTAAAGCAATTAAAAATTTATGGGATCAAAAATTATTTGCCAATGTTGCTCTATCCGCTACAAAGATTGAGGGAGATAAAATTTTTCTAGATATCCATATCGAAGAATTACCTCGATTATCCCGATTCAAATTTACGGGTGTAAAAAAATCAAAACAAAAAGATTTAAGAGAAGAGATTGAATTGATTAGAGGAAAGGTAGTTACCGAAAATTTATTAATAAACACAAGAAACAAGGTAAGAACTTATTTTGTAAAGAAAGGGTTCTTAGATGCTGATGTTACGATTACCCAAGAAGAAGATACAAGTGTAGCTAATAATGTTATTCTTATTATTAATGTTACTATTGGAAATAGAGTAAAAATTAAAGACATTAACTTTATTAATAATAATTCCATAAAATCTGGTGCACTACGAAGAACATTAAAAGATACCAAGAGGAGTAGAGCTTATAATATATTTACTACATCAAAATACATCCCTTATACTTACCAACAAGAAAAACCTTTAATCATAGAAAAATATAATGAAAAAGGGTATAGGGATGCTAAAATTGAGTCTGATACTGTTTATCGGGTTAACAAAAAAAGAGTAAGTATAGACATTACCCTTAATGAGGGGAACCAATTTTATTTTAGAGATATAAAATGGATAGGCAATACGGTTCATTCCACCAAAGAATTGGATAGAATATTAGACATTAAAAAAGGTCAAATTTACAATAAGAAAATATTAGATTCGAGATTATTTATGAATCAAAATGGTAGAGATGTTAGTTCTATTTATTTAGATGATGGTTATTTATTTTTTCAAGTTTCTCCAGTAGAAGTTAGTATAGAAAATGATTCTATTGATTTTGAAATGCGAATATATGAAGGGAAACAAGCACGCATAAACACGGTAACTATTGTTGGAAATGACAAAACCAACGACCATGTTATTATGAGAGAAATAAGAACATACCCTGGTGAATTATTTAGCAGGTCGGATATTATTAGAACTCAAAGAGAGTTGGCTCAATTGGGTTATTTTAATCCTGAAACAATGGGAGTTAATCCAAAACCAAATCAGGAAAATGGAACAGTAGATATAGAGTATGTTGTTGAAGAAAAACCTTCTGATCAGATTGAACTCTCTGGGGGTTGGGGAGGAGGAAGAATTGTAGGTTCTTTAGGGGTATCCTTTAATAATTTTTCGACCCGAAATTTTTTTAAAAAAGGAGCTTGGAGACCTCTTCCTGCTGGCGATGGACAAAAATTAGCGTTAAGAGCTCAATCTTCTGGTTTAGGATATCAAGCATATAGTTTATCTTTTACTGAGCCTTGGCTGGGAGGAAGAAAACCCAACTCATTAAGTATGAGTTTATCCCATACCAATTACGATAATCAAGGAGAAGGAGATGCACATCAAGGTATCAAAACTTATGGTGCCTCGATTGGAATAGGTCGAAGATTAAAGTTTCCCGATGACTTCTTTACCTTATACAATGAAGTTTCTTATCAATATTATGTGATGGATAATTACAATGTTTTAGGATTTTCAGACGGCTTTGCCAATAATATAAGTTTTAGACACGTCTTATCAAGAAATTCTTCAGGACCTAGTCCAATTTATCCAACTACAGGATCAACCACAACTTTAACTTTACAACATACCCTACCCTATTCGTGGTTTAGACCCACAGATACAGATTACTCTGTTATGACACCTCAAGAAAAGAATTTATTTGTAGAATACCATAAATGGAAATTCCAAACTTCATGGTTTTCTCAATTAACACATGGAACAAGGGCATTTGTGTTAAACACAAAAGCAGGATTTGGTTATTTGGGTTCTTTCACAAAATCATTGGGAACTTCTCCTTTTGAAAGATTTTATGTCGGAGGTGATGGTTTAACTGGATTTAACCAATTTGTAGAAAGAGAAGTAATTGCTCTAAGAGGTTTTGGTGCAGGCGATTTATCTCCAAGTAGCGGTGCAACTTTTGTAACAAAATATACAGCGGAATTAAGATATCCATTCTCTTTAAATCCTAGTGCAACAATTTATGGCTTAGTATTTGGTGAAGCAGGTAATTCATGGGATAAATTTAATAAAGTGAATCCTTTTGAAGTTTATAAATCTGCTGGTGTTGGAATAAGAATATTTATGCCAATGTTTGGAATGCTAGGGTTAGATTGGGGGTATCGTTTTGATGATATACCAGGTAGAACAGACCCAAACAGTCATACAGAAATACACTTTAGCATTGGCGGAAGTATTAACGGATGGTAAAATGAATAACCAATAAAAAATATACATATGAAACAATTAATGAATATCAAAAAATTTGGGATTTTAATCCTATTCGTTATTTCAACTTCTTTTGCGTATAGCCAAACTTTTGGATATGTTGATACGGAATATATTTTGGGCAACATCCCAGATTATAAGGATGCTCAAGATGAATTAGACAAACTTTCTATTGAGTGGCAGAAACAATTGGAAAGAAAATACGCTGAAATTGATAAAATGTATAAAAACTATCAAGCTGAGCAAATTTTGTTGACAGAAGATATGAAAACAAAAAGAGAAGAAGAAATAATAAAAAAAGAAAAAGAAGCAAAAGAATATCAAAAACAAAAATTTGGAGTGGATGGAGAACTTTTCCAAAAAAGAAAAGAATTAGTAAAACCTGTTCAAGACAAAGTATATAATGCCATTAGCGAAATAGCCAACTATAAAAAATTAGGTGTTGTTTTTGACAAATCTAGTGCATTAACAATGCTTTACACGAATCCAAAATATAACATTAGTGACGATGTTTTAAAAAAATTAGGGTTTAAACCAGGTGAAACAAAAGAATAATATATATTTGAATAATTAAATTAAAATAAACACATGAGAACATTAAAAATAACATTATTGATGCTTGTAGTTGTATTATCAACTTCAGTAAATGCACAAAAAAGTGTAAAAGTTGGTCATATCAACTCTAACGATTTGCTTACTGCAATGCCAGAAAGAACTGCCGTGCAAAAAGAATTAGAAGATTATGCCAATCAACTAAAAATCACGTTGGATGCTATGCGAAAAGAATATGAAACAAAAGTGGCTGAATTTCAAGGAAAGCAAGATGTAATGACCGATATTATTAAAAATAATAAAATCAAAGAAATTACAGATTTAGAAAAAAGAATTACAGAATTTCAACAAACTGCTGAAGCAGATTTGCAGAAAAAAGAACAATCCTTATTACAACCTATTATTGACAAAGCAAAAAATGCCATCAATGAAGTTGCTAAAGAAGGTAGTTTCACTTATATCTTAGATTCTAGTGTTGGCGTTGTGCTATACTCTGTAGAAAGTGATGACATTTTACCTTTAGTTAAAAAGAAATTAGGTTTATAAAAAAACAAATATTTACTAAAATTTAAAGCTCTTTCAATTACCTTTGAAAGAGCTTTTTTTATGAATACTACAAAAAAAATATCATCATCTTCTCCCATTGGGGTTTTCGACTCTGGTTTGGGTGGATTGTCTATTTGGAAAGAAATTAATCAATTACTTCCCAACGAAAGCACCATTTATTTAGCCGACAGTAAAAATGCTCCTTACGGCGAAAAATCGAGACAAGCCATTATTGATTTTAGCATAAAAAATACCGAATATTTACTTTCTAAAGGTTGTAAAATAATTGTAGTAGCTTGTAATACTGCCACTACCAACGCCATTAAAGTGTTAAGAGCAAATTATAACATTCCATTTATTGGCATTGAACCTGCCATAAAACCAGCAGCATTACAAAGCAAAACCAATAGAATTGGGGTTTTAGCCACTAAAGGAACGTTAAGCAGTGAGTTGTTCATTGCAACTTCCGAACAATTTAGAAACTCCAAAAACATTTTTGAAGTGGAGGGTGCTGGTTTAGTTGCCCTTATTGAAGCAGGAAAAATTGAAGCAACCAAACCATTACTCAAAAAGTATTTACAACCCTTAATTAACCAAGACGTTGACCATATTGTGATGGGTTGCTCGCATTTTCCTTTTTTAATTCCCATTATTAAATCAATTGTACCAGCTCATATTCAGATTATTGATTCTGGTGAAGCAGTAGCTAAACAAACCAAAAACATTTTGGAGCAACACCATTTGCTAAATACTACCAATACTGGAAACCATGTGTTTTATACAAATGGTAATTTACCTTTGCTACAAAGCTTTTTGAAACAGATTGAAATTCAAACTGAATCGGTGTTTTTTGAGGAGTTTTAAAATAATCAGAATGAAAATTAATAACCCAATGGCTCACGACTTGTATGTCTAATTCTGATTATTCGGATTTCTTTTTTGTCGAATTTAACTTGATAAGTTATTCTATAACTATAAATTACAAAAGCTCGGAATTCTTGATTTGTCCTTAAGTTTATCAATTTCAAAAATCAGTACATTCTTTTTAATATCGTTTAGTCGAGACAAAACACCTTCTTTAACTATTTTTGGGGCTTGTGAACTTTGTTTTGATAAAAATGCTAAAATATCTTTAAAGTGATGGAGGGCAAGTCTATCCCAGATAATGGTATAAGGTTTTTGTTTTATCATTTAGATAACTCTTTTAGAGCGTCTTCATGTTTGACAAAATCTCCATTTTCAATTCGGGTAACTGCTTCTTTTATTTCTTTATTTATTGTATTGTTTACGAGTAATTTGTTTGGCATCTTTCTCAACGTTTAAAAAACTCTTCACCATTTCTAAAAGCAACGTTTGTTGCTTTATCGTTAACAAGGGTAAATACCCATCAAATTGTTTTTTTATTGCCGAAGTTGTCATTAGTATAATTTTTTATACAATCAAATTTACTGAAAAATGAATTAAACTACAAGTTGAGTGTACAAAAAAATGAAGCCGAAACAACTTTATATTAAATCTTTAAAGTTCTTAGTCGCTTATGCTCAAAACTAATGTTTCAGAAGAACAGTATGTAGTAGCTAATTTTATGGAGCTAAAGCCTTGAATATTTTTCTTTTATCAGTTGCTTAAAAGCAACTGTAATAGCTTTTATTTTCCTTTTAAACTATTTAGAGAATATCAGTTTTCCTACAATTCGATAAATTTAATAGCTCTTTATTTATCTATTACAAGTTGGCTTTAGCCAACTGAGAAAAATTTCTTTTCTTTTTTTTGCTTTAGCAGCATTAGTTGGTACTTTTTAAAAATTCTTGGTCGCTAACGCTCTTGGCTTGGCTTCGGACTCATTTTGAAAAATATTAATTGGTTAATAGAAGTAATACTGGTTTCATATTTTTGTTTACAGGTATAACTTTGTAGCCCTTTTCTTTTCTGCTAATAAGTTGACCAAAGCAATATTGCCAATCTGTATAAGTATCGATTCGACTAACGTGTTCGTCAATTAAATATTTTCTATATCCTTTATCGCTTTTATTTCGAATATTACTATAAAGAGTTAATCCATCCTCCTCTCTTAGAAAAGAGTATTGAATAAGGCAGTAATTAGAAGAATATATGGTGTCGTTAAATGTGTGAACCATCTTTTCACGACTAATTATTAGATTATTACAAGAATAATGGGTTTCAGAATCACGAAGTAAACCCCTGATTAATCCTTCTCCAACAAGTCCGGCAAGGGTCTGGTGGGCTAATCAAGTGGTCATCGAAAATTCCTGGGCTTCCATCAAATAAAATTCCGATTTTTTTGAAGTAAAAATTTATTTGATAGTCAGGAAAAGAATTGTCAACTTCAGGCAATATTTTGTTTTCAACTCGCCATTTTTTTAGTTCATTGTACTTATTTACCTCTTTAAAATTCAAGTTATCGATTACGTCTTTATCTACTACAATTGAATCCTCTACAATAAGGTTTTCATTTAGCCTTAGTAATTTTACTTTCTTATATTCATAACCGCCTTCGTTTTCATCAACAAAAGCGTTCAAAACGAAAACATCATTATGATAACCAGATAAATCTAGATTTCGCACTGTAAAATAATCAAAGCTAAATTCTTTTGTAATAGTCTTCTTTGTTTCTGTATTAAACTTAATTATGGCAAACTTTGAAGGATAATTTTTATTATTGTGCTTTTCATTATAGATATACATGAAAGTGTAAATATTTGTTCCATCAAAATACAATTTCCCCAATGTTGTATAGTCATCTAAATAATCAAATTCCACCTCAATAATATCTGAAATTTGACTATCCTTAAGCACTCTTAGTTTAAACCCTTCTTTTATGTTCTTTTTGTACTCGTTATCATAAATGAAAGCAAATGAACTATCATTTGGTCCAGAATAAGTATTCATTCTAATAGAAAAATTACTTCTGTCGGTTAATTTTAATTCATCATATAGTTTATACTCGAAAATAGTCAGGGAAGTGTCAGCTATTCCTTCCTTATCCATTATTGCCGTTAAATAGAGCCCACATTTACTATTCTCGGTATTGTATAAGATAAAATAGATTTTATCCTCGTAATTGCGTTTTATTGAATTTAATATGAAATCAGCACTGCCAAAATAATATTGATTAACATTGTTATCGAATAGGGCAACAGTATTTCTAAATCCCATTAATCCGTAAAAATCAGATTCTTTATTAAAAACTAATTCTGGAGAGTATCCGAAAGGTAACTGCTCGATTCTCCTCAAATTAGAATCAATCTGGCTAAATGATAGTTGATAGTTAAATATTGAAATGAAAATACAGAATGTTAGTTTCATATGAACAAAGTAACTAAATTTAGAGCTACTATCCTCAGAAAAAGTTGCATTAATTGTAGGTATTATTCATACAAAAATTGAAAACGATTGTGGCTTTCTAGATTTTTTATAATCCATTAATGCTAAAAAAAATTTACTATTCAACAAAAGTTTGTATACTAATTTTACTTCATCAAACTTTGGTACAATTCATCTACTCGATTAGGCAGCATTTTTATTTATTGTTTGAATGCTTTCAAGCTCATCTTTCTTATTGATTCTTTCTTCTTCGATGTCGAAATCGTCTTGAAGTCCTAACCAAAATTTAGCAGAATTCCCAAAGTAGCGTGATAATCTTAGAGCAGACACTGATTAACTACTTTTTGTGCTTCTTCTATTGTCATCATTATACTTTATTAATCATGCATTTTATTTTTTATGAGATTGGAAATATAAATTTTTAACCTTATTAAAAAATATGTCTTAAAATTAACAATGTTTTATTATTTTTAATCAAAGATTTAAAGATGAGATTAGAAAAAAAATATTTTCCTCACTATATTACTATTTTGGTATTAATGATAGTTGCTGTTGGATATTTTTCGTCAAAAGTAAAAAAGAGGCAACAAAAACAATTCTGTTGGGCAACTGTTCAGTCCAAAATAAATACAACTAATAATTTAGATTCGCTATTAGATTTTGAAATAGATGAGTTTCAAACCTTGGTAGAGCAAAGTTTAATGATTCGTTCTGAAATGTTAAGAATTGGAAATGAAATCAAACAAAACGAAGAGCAACCCATTTCATCCAAAAATCTAGAATTTTTAAAAGAAAACACAGAAATGTGTTTAACGCTCAGAGACCAACTATATAACGTAACCAATAGGTACGAATGTGCTTTAGATGCTTCAACAGAAGAATTAGAAGAAGAACAAATCCCAGAGTTTATCAGAACCAAAGCTGTGATGCTTTCGTTAGCTGCGGCACTTACATTATATGATAATTACTTAATGGGGGCAATGCTTTTTGAAAACGACAAACGGCTAAGAAGAATTGTAAACGACCCTGATAAAGGATTTGGAATTTCAGCTAATCAATTGTTAGAAATTACTTTAGCTGCTAATTCTATTAGTAAACAAAAAAGAATTCAAGATGGAATTCATTTTTTTGAAGAAAAACAACTGTTGTTTATCAACGAAGATGACGATGATTTTGAATACCTCAAATTACTCATTAACTCTAGTCCTGCCTATAATCATATCAAAAATATTGGGACAAAAGAGCTGTTGAAAAAGAAATTTAAAATGTTTGGAAGAATCTCTCGTGATGTAATGGCAGAATTACGAGAAGAAGGTTTTGATGGGGTAAGTAAATTTTTTGGAAATTCAGTAGGTTTGGTTGAATCTCGAAAAGGAAAACTATATGGAAAAGAAGAAGTTAGAAAAAAATTATTGGCAACTTTACAGCCTTTGGATATTTTACTCGAAAAAACTCCTTTTAGATTAACCGATAAACTTATTCCTGGTCATTTCGGACATGTAGCCATTTGGGTGGGTAACCAAAAAGAATTAAAAGAAAAAGGATTGTGGGATAATGAAGTGATTGCTCCCTATCATCAAAAAATTACTCCAGAAGGATACAATGAAGAATCAAAGGATGGTTATCTAATTGTTGAAGCATTAAGAGAAGAAGTAAAATTGAGTTCCTTAGAAGAATTCATGAATATTGATGATATCGCAATATTAAGACCAGTGTTTACTGAAGGGAAAAGTGAAAAGGAAAAAGAATCTTTACTCTTAACATTTAGACAAGTAGGAAAAGAATATGATTTTAATTTTGATGTTAATACCACCGATAAAATTGTATGCTCAGAATTGGCTTATGTGTGTTTTCCTCAAATCAATTGGCCTACCGAAAAAACTGTTGGAAGGTTTACCATTAGCCCTGATAACATAGCTAACTTATGTTGGAATAACATTCCATTGCAATTAATCACCTTTTACCACGATGGTAAAAAGTGCCCAGAAGAAAAACAGTTGAAATTATTAAAAGAGTTAATGACTCAAAAATAAACCTTCACTTTTGTGAAGAAGGAGTATTAAAACTTTAGTAAATGCGATTTGGCTACATTTTTCCAGCCAGCCTGACTCTCGTAGTCAACAAAAAATATTTTTAAGTCTGCTTGACTTTCATAATCTACAAAATAGATTTTTTTATCTGCTTGCGATTCATAATCAACCGAATACCAAAGCCCATCTTTACTGGCTTGCGACTCATATTTAACTGTATATACTTTTAAATCACACTGCGACTCATATTGAACGATATATACTTTTAAATCAGCCTGCGATTCGTACTGTACTTTATACACCTTCTGTGCATTAGCATTAGAAAACAGAAAAGTAAATCCTGTAATTATTAAAATAGTTAGTACTTTTTTCATAATTTATTTTTAAAAATTTGTAAGCAAAAATCAAGCCTCTTTTTGCTATTTCTTGAGATTTTCTTTATCAAGAAACTGATTAAGGTTTTCTTTTTCCTAGAAAAAAGCGAAATGCTTTATTTCCCCATTTACTACCTTATAGATGGTTATATAGGAATGGGGGAAACAAATAATTTTCAAAGTTACTTAAAGAATCTATCAAAATAGAGGGTTTAAAACTGTCTATCAATAAGGTATCAATATCCTTTTTTGCAAAATCAGTTATTAAAGTAATATTTGAAGCATTAATTTTTTCCTGATGTATTCTAAATCCTTCTAAAGTTCTGACCTTAAAGCTGTTAAAAGAAATTGACAAATTAGAATTTAGGAAGATTTCTTCTTCTTTTGGCAGGTTTATAATTGATAGATATAATTCCCATCATATATGCATCATTATCAGTGTGGTCTCCTCTTTGTTGTAGCTCACCAAAACCACCATTGGTATAAACACCAGAAGGATCATGGAAATATCCTGCTTCTTCACCATAGGCAGCAGCTATAGCATTAGATCCTCCCTCATTGTAATAATAAGTACTTACGTCATCAATATAATCACTAAATGTTTTTCGCATGGTCAATTCCATGCACAAACTCCAAGACCCAAAATGTTGAGACCTAGCACTTCCTCCTAAATTTCGTCTAATGCCAACTCCGTAAGGAATAACAACCGTGTAACCTTTGTACATTTGACCAGAACTACCAGGCAATCCTTGCCCTTCGGTATGTAAGGGTTTTAATCGATACCATTTATCATCTCTAAGCCCATATGGGTCAAACCAAATACCACCTACACCGCCTAATAGGTAAACTTCAAATCTAAACCAACTTTTTCCTCTAACGCCTCTTAACCGATATAAATGCCCACTTTTTTGTTTAATTAACATGTATTCTAGTTGTCCAGATAGTTCAACAATATTAGATTTAAAATTAAGTTCTCTTCTTGCTCTATATGGTTCTTTGGTTAAATTGTCATTTCCACTAACCAACGCATAGTATATATTCCCTTTTGCATACCAATCTTTCCCTAATTGATATCTATACCCAAACCCTAAAGCATAACGAGTTGCTCTATATTCAAAATCCATAATTCCATTGGTACCTACTTGATCTCTTCCTCCTAAATCACCCAAAAAGTTGGTCGCTCCAATTCCAAATGAGTATTCAACACGGTTTCTTTTCCATTTTTGTGCACTAGATAGCACTGGAATAAGTAGTAAAATGAGTATAAATGGCAATATTTTTCGCATAAAATATCTAAATCCTTAAATTTCAGACTAATTGCAAATATATTACTTTATTTTAGAAAAAACCAAATTTTAATTTTACGCTACCATTTTAAAAATAAAATTAGGAGCCGAAAAATGCATAAAATGCAGGATTTATTTTTTAGTTCAACACAATAAAAGAAGAGAATAGCTGTTCAACAAACAATTATGAATTAATAATAACTATTATTTAAAGAGAAATTATTAATTTTAGTTCCTATTAAAAAATAAATGAGAAAAGTACTTTTTATTGTTTTACTATTTTGTACTGTAAATTTATGTTCGCAATCGAGCAGAAAATACAGTAATGAATTTTTAGCTATTGGTGTTGGAGCAAGAGCTTTAGGTATGTCTGGTTCCTACGTTACAACAGTTAATGATGTTACTTCTGGATACTGGAATCCTGCAGGATTAACTCAGATAAACAAAGATTTTCAGATTGGATTAATGCATGCAGAATATTTTGCTGGAATAGCTAAATATGATTATGGTGCTTTTGCAGCAAATATTGATAGTGCAAGTGCTTTTGGATTTTCTATTGTTCGATTTGGAGTAGATGACATTCCCAATACTACACAGCTAATTGATGCCGATGGAAACATTGATTATGATAGGATTTCATCTTTTTCTGCTGCTGATTATGCATTTTTATTTTCTTATGCACGAAAATCTAAAATAAAAGGATTACGATATGGAGCAAATGTTAAAATTATTTACCGTAAAGTGGGCGAATTTGCTAAAGCATGGGGCTTTGGATTAGATGCAGGAGCCCAATATGATTATAAAAATTGGAAGTTTGGATTAATGGCAAGAGATATCACTTCAACATTTAATGCCTGGAGTTTTTCTTTAACCGAAGAAACTATTGATGTATTTAACAGAACAAATAATGAAATACCTAACAACTCAACTGAAGTTACCTTGCCAAAAGCAATTTTTGGTATCGGAAGAGGAATAAAAATCAGTAATAAATTTGATATGATTGGAGAAATAGATTTTGATTTATCTACTGATGGAAAAAGAAATGTTTTAATTACAGGTGACCCAGTAAGTATCGACCCTCATATTGGATTTGAAGTAGGTTATAGCCAAATGATATTTTTACGATTAGGTGTAGGAAATATTCAAAAGGTAACAGATATTCTTGAAAACGATAAAATATCTTATCAACCTAACTTTGGCATTGGCATCCAATTTAGAGGTATTGCAATAGATTATGCATTGTCGGACATTGGCGATCAATCAGTAGCTTTGTATTCAAATATTTTTTCTTTACGTTTTGATATTAACAAACAACTGCAACCTATAGAAAGATTTCAATAAGTCGTAATTACTAGATTATCAATTTTTTTTTGTAATTTTAATGACGCAACTATTTTATTTACAATAACGTATTAGAGATGTTGAATTAATAGATAATCGATTTGATAAATTTTTACAAGATAATTAAAGTTAATAAACAGCTAGTATTTGCTATGCTTTTAATAGGTTTTGCATCATTTTCAGTTGCTCAGCCTTATCACAATAGCTGGATAAATTATTCTCAGCAGTATTATAAATTTAAAGTAGCTGAAACTAGAATTTTCAGAATAGATTCCATAACTTTAGCCAACGCAGGAATTCCAATTTCAACCTTTAATCCACAAAATTTCCAACTTTTTGCTCGTGGTCAAGAAATACCTATTTACATAGCAGGTGAGGGAGATGGGATTTTTAATGGTGCTGATTTTATAGAATTTTATGGGCAAAAGAATGACGGTTGGTTTGATGAACAATTTTATGGCAGTTCAGCCAATCATCCAAACCCTTATTATAGTTTAATCAATGACACCATATCTTATTTTTTAACTTGGAATAACCTCACTACCAATCAACGATTAATTGTGGAAACAGATACCAATTATTCAGCTTATTCTCCAATTAGTTCATTTATTAAAGAATCTCTTCAATACTATTATTCGGGATTTTCGCAAGGTACAGATTCGATGTATTTTGACGGTGAAACCAATTTTAATGGAATCACTTCTTTTGGCTATGTTCCCACAGAGGGTTGGTTTGATGATGATTATCTACTAGGAGAGAATAAAACAAAAAGTATTTCTACGGCAAATGCTTATCTTTTAGGTGCTAATGCAACATTAAGTGCTGTAGTTTTGGGTGAATCCAATTATTCGAGCCTTAATTTAGACCAACATTTACGAGTTAATTTAGGTGCTGTTATTTTTGATACTATTTTTGAAGGATACAAAAAAATAGATGTTCAACTAACTATTCCTATTAATAACTTAGGGGCTTCAACAACTCCTGTTACATTTTCAAGCATTAATGATTTAGGGTCTGGAGCAGCAAGGCAAACAATTTCGTATATAAAAATAAAATATCCCCACACCCTAGATTTAGAAAATCTTTCAACATTTCAGCATTTCTTTATTGATAATCACCCAACTGAAACTAAATCGTATCTCAACTTTTCGAATTTCAATGTCAATGGAAATGTTATTTTTTATGATTTAACCAATAACAAACGAATAAATGTTACTCCTTTTGGTGCAAATTATCAATGTTTAATCCCCAATTCGGCAGTAACAACTAAAGAATGTTACATCAGTTCAGACGGACAAGTCACTAATATCGGTTCTTTAACTCCTATTAATGGAACAGGTTTTTTTGTCGATTATGCAACCGTTTCAATAGATACTGCGTTTGTCATTATTACACATCCTAGCTTAATGGCAGAAGCTAATGATTATGCTTCCTATCGAGCAAATCCAGGACCAAAAGCAATTCCACAAAATCCCATTGTTTTTAACATAGATGATTTATATGACCAATTTGCTTATGGAATAGAAAAACACCCTTATGCAATTAGAGGATTTATCGATTATATAGCTGATACCTGGTCTTCACAACCTAACTACTTATTTTTACTTGGGAAATCCATAAAAGCAAAAGATTCTCGAAAAAACGCAACCTATTTTCACAACAATTTAGTCCCTTCTTTTGGGGTGCCTGCTTCCGATAATATGCTAACAGCTGGTTTAAATGGAACTTTGTATGATCCATTAATCCCTATGGGTAGATTAGCAGCCAATAATGGAATAGAAGTGAATTGGTATTTAGAGAAAATTATTGATTATGAGAATCCAACACCATCTACAGGAGCTGGAGAAACAGCCTGGATGAAAAGAATATTACATTTTGCTGGGGGAAATGACCAAAGCCAAAATCAAACTTTAGAAACTTATTTAAACAGCTATAAAACAATTATTGAAGACACCTTATTTGGAGGAAATGTAATTACTTATTCCAAAAGTTCAACAGATCCAATTCAAACCATTATTTCTGATTCTATTTTAGACTATATTGGACAAGGAGTAGCATTAATGACATTTTTTGGACATGCTTCTGCCACTGGCGGGTTTGATCAGAACATTGAAAGTCCTTCCTTATGGCCCAATCAAAACAGGAAATATCCTTTTTTAATGGGATTAGGTTGTTTTGCTGGCGACATTCATTTATCAACTGCTAATAGTACAAGTGAAGATTACGTAATTAACCAAGACAAAGGCGTTATCGGCTTTTTATCTCCAGTAGATTTAAGCGAATCATCCTTCTTAAATACTTTTGCTGGTCAATTTTATAAAAATTTATCGTATCTTAATTATAATGGAAGCGTTGGAAGACATATAAAAAATAGCATTCAAACTCTTGGTGCCAGTTTAGGTTTCTCAATCGCTTCTTCTATGACCTTACATGGTGATCCTTCCTTGGTTATTAACTCATTTGATTTGCCAGATTACATGATTGAAGCAAGTACCGTTACCTTTAATCCACAAATAGTTACCTCAGATGTTGATTCTTTTGATGTAAATATTTTGGTGACCAATTTAGGAAGAGCAATTAATGACACCATTATTTTAGGACTAAAAAGAGATTATCCAGAATTATCTTTCACTGATACCACCTACATTAAGGTGTTCATAGGACCTTATTATCAAAAAACAATATCCTTACGATTGCCAGTAGATGTTGTGAGGGGCTTGGGTCTTAATATTTTTACAATAAATGTTAATTATCCTAATGTTTTCGTTGATGAAAGTTTTTACAACAATAATACAGTAATAAAAACATTAAATATTCAGTCAGGAGAGATAATCCCTATTTATCCCTATGAATTTATGATAGTACCTGAAGAAGGAATTACCTTAAAAGCATCAACTGCTTTTCCTTTTGAACCTGCAAAGAATTATGTGTTTGAGATTGACACAACAGATTATTTTAATAGTCCAAGCAAAGAAACCACCATAATTAATCACGTTGGAGGAGTGGTGTCTTGGTCTCCTGCATTACTTCAATCCATTCCTGATAGTACTGTATTTTTTTGGAGAGTAAGTAAAGATTCCGTTGACTCATTAGGGTATAAATGGAGAATGCGATCTTTTCAGTACATACAAGGAAAAGAAGGTTGGCAGCAAGACCATTTCTTCCAATTTGAAAATGATGAATTTCAGTTTGTGCAACACAATAGACCTACACGCAAATGGAATTTTGTAAGTGATATTAAACAAATAATAGGACACACCCAAGGAAAAGCTGACTGGAGTGAATTAAATTTAATAAATTATTATATTGATACTGACCTAATGGGTGATAATGGATTAGGGATGGGAACCGCTATACATGTTGCTGTATTAGATTCACTAACATTAGAGCCTTGGTCAGCTAATGATAAAGATGTTGGACAGGCAAATAATATCCCTACATTGAATAATTCATCTACAGAACATTTTTTTATATTCAATCATAATGCAGCTCCAATGGCAGCACTCGAAAATTTTATTAGAGATACCGTTCCTAATGGAAATCACATATTAATGTGGACTTACTATATTGTAAGCCTAAACTGGTTTAACACGCCTATGCCGCCAAGTTTAAGAACAGAGCTAGGAAATATGGGGGCTACTTTATTGCCTACCATTCCTGATTTATACCCTTTCTTATTTTATACCCAAAAAGGAAATAATGCTTCCACAGTTGAAGTGTTGGGAGATTCAATAACACAGAAAAATCTAACATTAACAACAACACGCACTTCTAGTGCTAATTATGCCAATATTTTTTCTGAAACATTAGGGCCAGCAAAAAGTTGGGACTCATTGTCATGGAGAATGTCGCCGTTAGAATTCCCTACAACTAAAGATAGTACTGTTTTAAACGTATATGGTGTTGATGCCAACGGAAATGAGACTTTATTAATTAATAATTTACCAACAGATTCGGGAGATATAAGAATTACCAATCAGGTGGATGCATCCATTTATCCTTATTTAAAGTTAAATGCTCATATATCCGATGATTCATTATTTACAGCACCTCAGTTAGATCGTTGGCAAGTTACTTATGAAGGAGTTCCAGAAGCTGCATTAGATCCAAGTATCTATTTCACTTTTCAAAATGATACTATTGATGAAGGTGTTGACATTAAAGTAGCAATTGCGGTAAAAAATATTAGCCGTTACAACATGGATAGTTTATTAATCTCTTTTGCAATTTTAGACAAAAATAATGGAATACATTTTTTACCTTATCCACGCCAAAAACCTTTATTGGCAGATAGTGTTTTAATAAGTACCCTTACTTTTTCAACACTTGGATTACCAAGTTTAAACAGTTTATTAATTGATGTTAATCCAAATAATGACCAACTAGAAAAATATCATTTTAATAATGTAGCTCAAATTCCATTTTATGTAAATTCAGATAAAATTAATCCTCTTTTAGATGTTACTTTTGACGGAATACACATTTTAGCTGGAGATATTGTTTCGCCAAAAGCCAACATAATTGTTGAAGTTACTGATGAAAATCAATTTTTATTATTGAATGATACCTCTGATTATGCAGTTTATATTACCAACCCAAACGGAGTTGAGCAAAGAATGTATTTTTATGAAGCAGGAGTGGAAAAAATGCAATTTGTCCCAGCATCTTTACCCAAAAACAACTCTAAAATAATTTTTCAAGGAAATTTTCCAGTTGATGGGAAGTATAAATTAAGAGTTCAAGCGACAGATAGAACCAAAAATAATTCTGGAAGTCATGATTATATCATCGAATTTGAAGTAATCAATAAATCTACCATCACCAATATTATCAATTATCCTAATCCTTTTACCACTTCAACCCGATTTGTATTTACTTTAACAGGAAGCGAAATTCCAGATATCTTTAAGATACAAATTATGACCATCACAGGAAAAGTAGTGAGAGAAATACACAAGGATGAATTAGGACCTATGAATATAGGAAGAAACATCTCTCAATTTGCTTGGGATGGAACAGATACTTATGGAGATAGACTAGCTAATGGTCTTTATTTGTATAGAGTAGTTACGCAAATTAATAACGAAGAAATTGAATTAAGAGAAACAAGCATGGATTTTTATTTTAAGAAAGGATATGGGAAAATGTATCTATTCCGTTAATCTACCACATTATATAGCTTGAATTAATGAAATTAATACCAATACTTTTTTTTATACTAATTGCTTTTTCTTCCTTCGCTCAAGTAGATGCAGGAATAAATGTTTATACTACTAAAGATACAGCTGCATCTGAGAATATTTATTATACCAATAAAACAGATAAATTAGTATTAAAATTTACCAATAGCATTAAATATACAAAACTAGACATCACTAATGTGAATGATAAACAAATATTAAGACTTGCTCCTGCTGGGTCGTTAGATTTAGGTTTTGCATTTAATTACAAATGGCTTGGACTAGGTTTTACTTATGGGTTGCCTTCAGGAATTCATTCGGACACCACTAAAGGCATTACAAAAAGATTTGATTTTCAATTAAGTATTTATAGTAAATGGTTTGTTATTGATGGATTATACCAAAAATACAGAGGCTTTTATTTATCTAATCCAAGTGCTTTTGCCAACTGGGATAGCATTGCTGTATTTCCCCAATTACCAGATATGCAAAATTATTCTTTAGGTGCATCAGCCTTTTATATTTTAAACAATAAAAAGTTTTCTTATAGAGCTGCCTATGTTAGAAATGTAATACAAAACAAAAGTGCTGGGAGTATATTAATAGGTCCATTTTTTAATATGGATGCAGCCGAAAATCCAAATGGATTTGTACCCAAAGAAATGCCTGTTGCGGTTCAGGACTCTTTTGATATTAATTATTTTTCATCGTTATCCTATGGATTAGCTATTGGATATACCTATTCTGTTGTTATTGTAAAAAAAGTCTTTATGAATTTTTCAATTGTTCCCGGAATAGGAATTAAAGATTTAGAAACAAGGTCAACAGCTGGAGAACAGAAGATATCTAAACAAGGTATCGCTGGAAGGGTAAATTATCGATTTGCTTTTGGTTATGAACATCGTTCATTTTTAATAGGATTAACTTTTTATGGCACTCAGGGGAGTATTAAGATTGATAATCTTGATATTAGTCCTGGAGCTGGGATGCTCAATCTTTTTGTTGGAAAAAGATTTGACCTAAAAAAAAAGAAATAACCTCACCCTTTTAAAACAATCATTCAACAATAAAAACTAACATTTAACTGTTTACAAATTGAGTATACTTCTTTTTTGGAAGAACCCCTTAATCGTACTTTAGCTCAGAATAGAAAAAATGATATAATGCTGAATAATTTTTTATTACAAGTGACCATTGGAAACGCACCAACTACAACAGTTGTTAAAGCAGTAGTTCCTCAAGAGAAAACATTATCATTATGGCAATTAGTTAGTGCTGGGGGCATAGGAGGAAACATTATAATGATTTCACTTTTAGTGCTTTCAATATTGGCGGTATATATCATTATCGAAAGATATTTGGTAATAAAAAAGGCAAGTAAGGAAGATGCCAACTTTATGAATCAGATAAAAGACTACATTTTAGAGGGTAAGATTGATGCAGCAAAAAGTTTATGTTATTCCAACGCCTCGCCCATTGCAAAAATGATTGAAAAGGGGATAACTAGAATTGGGAAACCATTAGGAGATATTGCAACTGCTGTGGAAACTACAGGAAAATTAGAGTTAAATAAATTAGAAAAAAACCTATCCACTTTGGCAACAATATCTGGAGCCGCCCCAATGATTGGATTTTTAGGAACCGTAATAGGTATGATTTTAGTGTTTCATGAAATGTCAGCAGGAGGTGGTGGTGTTGATTTAAATACCTTATCGGAAGGAATTTTTACAGCAATGATAACTACTGTTGCAGGATTAATTGTTGGAATTGTTGCGTTTATTGGCTACAATACGTTAGTGGCTAAGGTAGAAAAGATTGTTTTTGTGATGGAAGCAAGAACAACACAATTCTTAGATATTTTATACGAACCTGCAATATAATGGCAATCCGATCTAAAAATAAAATAAGTGCAAATTTTAATATGTCTAGTATGACAGACATCGTGTTCTTATTATTGATATTTTTTATCATAGCATCTACTTTGATTAGTCCTAATGCATTAGAAGTACTTTTGCCGAAAGCGAGTTCTGTTGCACAACCACAAAAACAAACAGTTAATATAAGCATCACTCAAGATTTAAAATATTTTGTAAACAAAGATGAGGTTGCTGAACAAGATGTAGAAGCTCAATTATTGGCAATGGTGGCTGGTGAAAAAAACCCTGGAATAATATTAAGAGCAGAAAAATCTGTACCTATAGAAAATGTTGTCGTTATTATGGATATTGCCAATAGAAATAAATTGAAATTGGTTTTGGCTACTAAACCAAAATAGGTTATGGAATCAATAGCTTAATTGCATCTACCCCAAACAATGGAAATTATACAAGAAAAAAATAGCAGGTATGGATTAATAGGAACTATATTGGTTCACTTATTATTGTTGCTATTATTTATTCAGTTTGGGTTGCCTTACCAAGATCCTCCACCCGAAAATGAAGGAGCAATGTTAATTAATTTTTCAGATGATGGAGGTGGAAGTTCTTCAGATAATCCTTCAGAAAATGAGAATTCAGCAAGTAGTGCAACAAATAATGCTGAAACTACCCAAAATAACTCAAGTAGCCAAGAAAACGTGCACACACAAACTACCACCGAGACGGTCAACTTGAATGCATCACATACTAACAACACCACAGAAGCTCACGAAACTGTTAGTGAAAATTTATCCAATGCACTAAATGCACTCAATAATGCAAATAGTAATTCGGAAAATAATTCGAATGGTAACTCCAACAGCAATGGTAACTCTAATAGTAATGGAAATACCAATGAAAACAATAATGGGCCAGGCGATGGAATAGGATTTGATTTGGGAGGAAGAGGCAAAGTGAAATTTAAGAAACCTGAAAACCCAACCCAAGAAGATGGAAAAGTAGTCGTAGATATTGTAGTTGATAAGTATGGGAAAGTAATAAAAGCTACACCTGGTGCGAGAGGTTCAACAACTACAAATCCTATTTTATGTCAAAAAGCAAAAGAAGCTGCACTAGAAGCTAAATTTACACCAAAATTAAATGCCCCTACCGATCAAAAAGGCACCATGTCTTTTGTTTTCATTCTTAATTAATGAATTACAATCAAACTTTATCTTATTTATTCGAACAATTACCTATGTATCAAAGAGTGGGGAAAGCCGCCTATAAAGGTGATTTAACAAACACCATTCAAGTGTGTAAATTGTTAGGAAATCCTGAACATCAATTTAAATCAGTTCATATTGCTGGAACAAATGGAAAGGGTTCTACAACGCACATGATTGCTTCAATTTTACAGGAAGCTGGTTACAAGGTTGGATTATATACTTCACCACACTTAAAAGATTTTAGAGAACGAATTAAAATAAATGGTGAACTAATTAGTGAAGAAGATGTGATAGCTTTTGTAAAGAAATACAAAGCTGAT
This sequence comes from Flavobacteriales bacterium CG_4_9_14_3_um_filter_32_8, assembly GCA_002790175.1. GTDB lineage: Bacteria > Bacteroidota > Bacteroidia > Flavobacteriales_E > Vicingaceae. The sequence goes on along the minus strand of PFUQ01000065.1, from coordinate 5,761 downwards.
TTTGAACAAATTAATTTATCTTTTTTTGAATGGACAGTCGGTTTAGCTTTTGATTATTTTGCGAATCAAAAAGTAGATGTCGCAGTTATTGAAACAGGTTTAGGAGGAAGATTGGATTCCACCAATGTTATTTATCCAGAACTTGCGGTTATTACAAATATTGGAATTGACCATACTCAGTTTTTAGGAAATACCATCTCAGCCATTGCAACCGAAAAAGCAGGAATAATAAAACAGAAAACGCCAATTATTATAGGAGAAGAACAATTGGAAACCAAAGAGGTATTTATTAAAAAAGCCAAAGAACTTAATGCTCCCATTTATTTTACCAACAAAATTATAAAAACTGATTATGAATGTGATTTAAAAGGGCTATACCAAGTAAAAAATAAAAAATCAGCAGTTTTAGCAATTCAGCTACTTATCGAAAAAGGCTGGAATATTACCGATAATACTATTAAAAAAGGTTTATTAAATGTTGTAAAAAATACGGGTTTACAAGGTAGATGGCAAGTGTTAAATCAGCATCCACTTACTATTTGTGACACAGGACATAACGAGGATGGCATTAAAGAAGTTGTTACACAACTTAAAAAAACTAACTACCATCAATTGCATTTTATTTATGGGGCTGTAAACGATAAATCAATTGATAAAATATTAGAGTTACTCCCTAAATCTGCTATTTATTATTTTTGCCAAGCTAATATTCCACGAGCATTAGCAATTGAAGATTTATACGGTTTAGCTCAAAAGAAAGGATTAAAAGGATTCGCCTATAAAAGCGTTAAAGATGCATTTAATGCAGCAAAGAAAAATGCTTTACCCGATGATTTAATTTTTATAGGGGGAAGTACTTTTGTGGTTGCAGAGGTTTTATAATTCGGTTGTAACTTAAAAAAAGTAGTATTCTAGTTAGTGTCTGTCTTTTTAGTCGAGAGTTTGAGTCAGAACTGAGCGAAGCGAACTCACGAATATAACTAAAAAACAATTTAAAATTGTGAGTAATGTTCGAGTTCGAGGTTTCGATGAACTGAAAATCAGGAGTCCCGAATTGCTCGGGATGACTGATTTGAAGGTCGAGAAAAACGAAGAAATCGGACATCATGGACAAACTCTAGTTAATAATGTATTTTTGTGCTATATATGTTTGTTTTCTCCTCATATCATGAAGTTACAGAGCCTTTAACTCTAATAAATTCTTATGCAACAAAAGGACAAGACGTTGCAACCAATCAGTTACAAGAGGACAATAATCATGAGAAAGGAATTAGTTTAGATACACTAAAACAAGATACCATTAGTTTTTACGGAATAAAAAATGAGGGAGCAATCCCTATTAGGAAAGTAGAAAAAGAAGAATATAAAACAGAAAAACTTGTTCCTGTAAAAAAACTTTTTAATCCCACCCCTCGTCAAATAGAACTTGGAGGATGGCAAACAGTAATATTAATAATTACACTGATTTTATTGGGTTTTGTCAAAGCATTTAATAGTACTCGTTTTAAGGAAACACTAAAAGCTATTGTAAATTATGGGGTAGCTCAAGAAATTACAAGAGAAGAGAAAGTATTTTTTCATAATGTTAATATTCTACTCACTATCATCCATATCTTACTATTGTCTTTATTTATTTACCAAATACAAGAGTTAATATATTATTCTCAAATGGCACATTATTCTTTTGTTAATTATCTTTTTATAGTAGGATTTATAGTAGCGATATATATCATTAAGTATATTTTTTCATTAATTCTATTTTATATTTTTGATTCAACAAGTATTTTTTCAGAATATAGTTTTAACATTTCATTATACAATAATTTGCTAGGAGTATTATTGATGCCTATACTTTGTTTAGCTTATTATTCCTTTTTAGATATTAATTTTATTTTATATTATTTAGCTCTTCCAGTGTTATTTTTAACTTTCGTTTTGCGAATAATTCGACTTTATTCGATAGGAATAACCAAAGGAATTTCATTTTTCTATATATTTTTGTACATTTGCACCCTCGAAATTTTACCATTAGTCGTTTTGTTTAGGATTTTCATCCATAAATAATATAAATTCGACTAATTTTAATTTAAGAATCATGTTAAAAGTAAAAAGTGTTTTAGTATCGCAACCCAAGCCAGAAACTGAAAAATCTCCTTATTTTTCTTTAGAGGAAATGTGTAAAGTTAAAATAGATTTTAGACCTTTTATTCATGTCGAAGGCATTCCTAGACAAGAATTCCGTCTTCAAAAAATTAATTTATTAGATTTTGACGCAGTAATTTTTACCAGTAGAAATGCCGTTGATCATTATTTTAGAGCAGCAGAAGAAGCTCGTAATAAAATACCTGACGAGATGAAATATTTTTGTATTTCTGAATCTATTGCCTTTTATTTACAGAAATATATTGTTTATAGAAAAAGAAAAATATTCCATGGACAACAAACCTTTGCTGAATTAATTCCATTATTAAAAAAACATAAAGAATCTAAGTTCTTATTGCCTTGTTCTGATATTCTTAGTCCCAATATTATTCAATTATTAAAAGAGAATGAGATTGATTATAAATGTGCAACGCTTTACAGGACTGTTTGTAGTGATTTATCTGATTTAAAAGATGTTAATTACGATATTTTAGTGTTTTTTAGCCCATCAGGAATAAAATCTCTTTTTCAAAATTTTCCTAACTTTAAACAAAACGACACTAGAATAGCTGTTTTTGGATCTACAACCGTTAAAGCAGCAGAAGAAGCAGGACTTAGAATAGACATAGCAGCTCCACAGCCAGAATCCCCATCAATGACAAGGGCTTTGGAACTTTACATTAAAAAAGCAAATAAGAATTGTAAAAAGGTATAAGACTGATAATAAAACAATCTAATTCGTTTTTTTTATCCTCAACTGCAATAACAAATCTTCTTATAATTAAAGAAAATAAGCATTGATTTTCTGTTAATATATTATTACATTTGCAGCCTTATTTTTTACGTAAAAAATACCATATGAAATAAGCCATGAGCAAAATGCTCACCAACAACGATGAATATTTTATCCCGAGTACTCGGGATGACCGATTTTAATAAAAATATACATATGAAATTATCAAAATTCAAATATACCTTACCCACCGAATTACTTGCAGACAGACCAGCAGAGGAGAGGGAAGATGCAAAATTAATGGTTATTCACAGGGATACTGGTGAAATTGAACACAGACATTTTAGAGATGTTTTGGAATATTTTGAAGAAGGGGATTTGATGGTGATGAATGATACCAAGGTGTTTCCAGCAAGAATGTATGGGAATAAAGAAAAAACAGGTGCACGTATTGAAGTGTTTTTGTTAAGAGAATTAAATAGAGAAAGTTTATTATGGGATGTATTAGTAGATCCTGCAAGAAAGATTAGAATTGGAAATAAACTTTATTTTGGCGATGATGATTTAGTCGCTGAGGTTATTGATAATACTACTTCAAGAGGAAGAACATTGCGATTTTTATTCGAAGGTCCTTATGAGGAATTTAAAGCAATCATTAGAAAACTAGGAGAAACACCTATTCCGAAATTTATTAAAAGAGATGTAGAACCGGAAGATGCAGATAGATATCAAACTGTTTATGCGACAAATGAAGGTGCTGTTGCTGCTCCTACTGCAGGATTACATTTTAGCAAAACCTTATTAAAAAAATTTGAAATTAAAGGCATTGATTTCGCCTATTTAACACTCCACGTTGGATTGGGAACTTTTCGTAAAGTAGAAGTAGAAGACCTTACCAAACACAAGATGGATTCTGAAGAAGTTCATATTACTCAAGAATGTGTTGACAAAGTTAACCTTGCAAAAAAAAATAAAAAAAGAATTTGTGCCGTAGGAACAACATCAATGCGTGTTTTGGAAACTTCTGTTTCTACTGATGGATATTTAAAAACTTACGATGGCTGGACTAATAAATTTATCTTTCCACCTTATGATTTTAGTCTAGCAAATTGTATGATTACCAACTTCCACACACCAGAATCTACCTTATTAATGATGACAGCAGCTTTTGGAGGGTACGATTTAATTATGAAAGCTTACAAGATTGCTATTAAGGAAAAATATAATTTTTACACTTATGGGGATGCAATGCTAATTTTATAAAAAAAAGAAATATTAACATAAAAACAAGTCAAATGAAACTAGAAGACCTAAAACTGTACCGAGAATGTTTAGATTTTGAACAAAAAATATGGGAAATTGTTAGTCAATGGGAAGGATTTAATCAAGATGCTATGGGAAAAGCATTTTTACAAGCTGCCGACGCAATTTCTGGAAACATCGCTTCAGGCTATGGAAGATACAATTTTAAAGACAAAAAACATTATTGCTACATTTCCAGAGGCTATTTATTAAAAACCAAAGGTTGGTTGTTAAAATCTAAAGAAAGACAATTAATTCCTGACCAACAAATAGATGAATTATTAGAATTTGTAGAAAAAATTCATCGAATGTTAAATGCATACATTCGTTCTATTGGAAGACCAAAAGAAGGCGGCTATACCAAGTCAAATGAAGGCGATGAATCTTCTTATGGTAATACCTCTGAACGTCATGATAACCATCCTGAACCAAACGGAAATTCCTTTACTGCAAGTGAAGACGAATTCTTTAGTGCTGATGAATTAACATCCAATGCATAAATATGCAATAATAGTTGCTGGAGGTAAAGGAGAAAGAATGGGAACCGAAATTCCTAAACAGTTTCTCGAATTAGCTGGCAAACCTATTATCATGCATTCACTAGAAAAGTTTAAAACAACTTTTCCAACCATAGAAATAATACTAGCTCTTCCCGAAAATCAAATTGATTTTTGGAAAGAGCTTTGTTGTAAACACAAGTTTACAACAATTCCACATCAACTTGTTAAAGGGGGAGAAACCCGTTTCCATTCTGTAAAAAATGCGTTAGAATTAGTAAAACAAAAAAGTATTATTGCCATTCACGATGGTGTTCGTCCTTTAGTAAGTACCAAAACAATAACAACTTGTTTTAATGAAGCAGAAAAAAAAGGAAATGCCATTCCTGTAGTTCCAGTTGTAGAATCGCTGAGGTATGTAAATAATGAACAAAACGAAGCAGTAAAACGAAGCTGTTACCGATTGGCACAAACGCCACAATGCTTTAGTTCTGAAATCATTTTAAAAGCCTATCAACAACAATTTGATGTTAATTTTACCGATGATGCATCAGTAGCAGAAAAATTAGGAGAAATGATTCATTTGGTGGAAGGCAATACCGAAAACATTAAAATAACAACTGCAACAGATTTAATTATTGCTGAGGCTCTTTTAAAATAAGTTATTCTTTTAAAATTTTCTGATAACTTATATTTTCGTTAAAAAGTATCTTTAAAAGATACATTCCTTTTGGTAAGGTTGAGATATCAATAACCTGTTCTGTTGTTGTTAACAGCTGAACTCCTCGAATATCATAAAGTTCTATCGCTATAATTTTTTTGGTTGCAGTTATCTCTATTTTATCTTTTGTTGGGTTGGGAAACACACTAACAATATTGATTTTTTGATTTTCTTCAATTCCCACATAAGTTGTATCACAAGAGGAAAACATTCCAGTATTATAATAACCAATAGTAGAATCTTCATAACATCTTAAAGGACCACCCCAAGGATCACATGCTCCTATAAGGGGATAAAAAGAATAAGTGTCTCCAATACCCTCTATTATAATTCCAGAACTGAAATAACTCGAAGACCAATTAAGTT
>PFUQ01000240.1 GCA_002790175.1 Flavobacteriales bacterium CG_4_9_14_3_um_filter_32_8 | reverse complement strand
CTTCCTTCACATAAACTATCTAATGAAGCTACATTAATATCCCCTGTACTCCAAATTAATTGAAAAGGTGAAATGCCTCCAGTATAATTTAAAATAATATCACCATAACAAGAATCCTTACAAGTAGGGTTCTCATTAAAAGACACATTAATTGCAGAAGGCTCAATAACGATAGTCGTATCATTCTTAGTGCAATTATTAGAATCAGTAATAGTAACAAAATAGATTCCTGCCATTACGTTTATCAAATTTTGAGTATTTGCACCATTGTTCCAGGCAAATTGGTAAGGGGTTGTTCCTCCATAGGGAAATAAATTAATTGTTCCAGAAGCATCTCCAAAACATAAAACATTAGAAACAATTATTGAATCTAACAAAACTTGTGGTTCTGTTAGTAGTATTGAATCCGAGATAGAACAATTATTTGAATCTAACACGACAATTGAATAAGTTCCAGCATTTAACGAATTAATGGTAACTGTTGTAGCACCTGTATTCCACAAAACAGAATAAGGCATGATACCTCCATTAATAGTTGCCACAGCAGTTCCAAAGCCATCATTATTACAAAGTAAATTAGTTCCAGTTAATACTACTGTAAGTGCTAAAGGAGTCGTAATTGCAATCGAATCAGAAATAATACAATTATTAGAGTCTGTTACTGTTAACACATAAGTACCTGCAGATAAACCACTAATTAAATCAGTTGTAGCCCCATTATTCCATAAGTAGGAATAGGGCGAAGTTCCTCCTGTTGTACTAGATTGAATACTTCCATTATTTATTCCATTACAAGTAATATTGTTAGCAGTAAAACTTGTTGACATCAAATTTGGGCTGGTAATCGTATAAGAATCAACCCTGACACAATTTAAACTATCGGTGGTTGTAAGAACATAAGTGCCAGGAGATAAATTTGAAATAGTATTACTTGTAGAACCTATATTCCATGAATAGTTATAAGAAGGGCTTCCTCCTGTTGTAGCAATAGTTATTGAACCATTATTGTTGCCATTACAAGTAACATTATTTATTGTTGCTGAGTTAGTAATAGGAAGTGCAACATTTACAGTTATTGAATTTGTTGCTTGACAACCAATGTTATCAACTACTGTAACAGTATATGTTCCTGGACCTACCCCAGATAATGTTTGTGAAGTATCTCCAGTATTCCAATTAAATACATAAGGAGGTGCTCCTCCACCAGGATTGGCAACAATGTCACCTCCTGAACAGGTTTGAATTGTTTGTGAAATTGGTACAGAAAAAGCATTGGAAGGACAGACTTGGCAGTTAGTTTGGTAATAAATACCTGCTCCTACGACAGAATAACAATCTCCGCCACCATCTGGTGCGGTACCAAATTGGGCAGTAGCTTGCCCTGCTGTAATTGTAGTGGCAGTTTGGTCGTAATTCCAAAAAGTGTTTGGAAAACTTATTGGAGTACCATTTAAAGTAGAAGTGTGAGATGGTGGAGCAACATTATCCTGCATATCTCCAACCATTAAAAAAGCATTTGCAACGGTTGATGTTGCACAAGCATTTATGCCGTTGATTGCCACAAAACTCGGGTCTCCTGCTGAGCTCACTATTAAACCATCATTTATCATTAACCTTCCTGTATAGGTAGCTGATAAATCTCTGTAAATCATTATCAATGTAATTCCATCAACATTCCAAGGTCCACTAGAAATATTCACTATATAATTACCATTCCCTGAAATTGCAGCAGTTACATCAATTCGATAGTTAGTAGTAAAAGTCGTTGACCAACATTTATCTATACCAACACCTACTGGTGAAACATTGTAATTAAAAACTGTACCTAAAGGGTTGGTAACACTTACGGTAACAGCTCCATTGCTATTGGATGATTCAGTCCAATATAACAATGCTTTTTCGTTTGACCAACAGGTATTTGCAGCAGGCAAACCTGATACAACAAGAGTTGAAGGAAGTCCTGTGCCAACAGGTGTAGGATATCTTGTTGTAACTTTCTGTGAAACTTGGGTATAATTTAATCCACAAACTTCATTGTCATATATAGGGGTTAATGTTCCATTTCCTCCACCACTAAAAGAGCAAGCTCCACAAGCTATATTTGCAGAAAAACCACTTGCTGTAATAGTATCGTTTGATACAAATTGAAATGTTAAGCATCCAAAGAAAGAAGAATAGCTAGTAGGCAATGCGTTTCCTGTTAATACCGCTAATAACTGACTAGCCGTATTTGGTCCATTATAAATGTATAAAAAATCGGCACTATCTAAGTTAAAACTAGTAAAAGTAACATTAACACAAGTTGAATTATTACTGCAAAATGTTATTACTTTGTTTTGATTATTTCCATAATTTCCGCTATTTCCTCCACTGTCATAAAGTGTTGCTGAACAAGTTGCATGATTTCCTCCCTGATTAATAGTATAAGTTTGACCGAATAGTGCCAAACAAAAAAAAGCTAAAAAAGTAAGTAATAAAGTTTTTTTCATAAGAGGTTAAATTTTTGTGAGTTTGTTTTAGAATATTAAAGTTATTTAGTAATAAGTTGACCGTTTTCTTTTTTGTAAAAAAAATCTTTTACTGTTTTAGGTTTTCCATTTATTACAATTTCTTTAATATTATACTTACCTAAAAAGGTAATTAATTGCTTTTTATCATACGTTTTTGTCATTTCAATTTTTCCATTTGCCACATTCAATTGTTGATTTGTTAGGGTAAGAAAATGTAATTTTATCCCTTGTATTTGTTTTAATCCACTTTTAAATCTATCTATTTCAGAAACAGACAATCCTTTAATATAAAAAGTAATGGTTTTATTCAATTCTGTTTCAATAATATCTTTGTTATTATTAATAATTATAGACACGCCATCAGTTTGCCCATAAATAAATCCAATGTTTAAAGTAATAAGTAAGAATAAAATAATTTTTTTCATTTGTAGCTATTTATTGTTTTTATATTTTATCCCAAAACTCGGAACAATTAATGGAATAAGCCATTTTAACTTCATCATTGTTGGTAGGTGTTTGCACATCGTTTTTCATGCACTCAACTTTTAAAACAACCATCTTTACCTAAAAAAATCGTATTTGTTTTCAAACAATGTCTAATTTACTCAAAGATACTCAATTTATCGATTTATCGATTTTTTACTTATTTTTTTTTTAAAATATATTAGCATCCTAACTTATAATACTGAAAAGCGAAAAGATTCTTAAACAAATTTACCTAATTTATGAGCCATGTAATAATTGAATATTGTCTTATATTTAGCACATAAAAAAAATAAATGATAACCTTCGAAAAATTTACACTTAAAAACGGCTTAAAAGTAATTGTTCACTGGGATAAATCTACCCCTATCGTTGCATTTAACTTACTCTATAATGTAGGAGCCAGAGACGAGAATGAGAATCAAACAGGTTTTGCACATCTGTTTGAACATTTAATGTTTGGAGGTTCAGATAATATACCAAATTTTGACGAGCCACTACAACGAGTTGGTGGTGATAATAATGCTTTTACTTCCAACGACATTACCAATTATTACATTACTGTTCCCAAAAACAATATAGAAACAGGTTTTTGGCTAGAATCGGACCGAATGTTAAAATTAGCTTTTACTGAAAAAAGTTTAGAAGTCCAACGAAATGTTGTTATTGAGGAATTTAAACAAAACTATTTAAACCAACCTTATGGCGATGTTTGGCTATTATTAAGACCATTAACTTACCAAGTTCATCCCTATAAGTGGGCAACAATTGGTAAAGAAATAAGTCATATTGAAAATGCTACAATGGATGATGTTAAATCATTTTTCTACACACATTATCTTCCAAACAATGCTATCCTTTCAATTGCAGGAAATGTGGATGTTGAAGAAATGAAATCCTTATGTGAAAAATGGTTTGGAGACATTCCTCCTGGAGTTATAAAAAAACGAAATTTACCGAAGGAACCCCAACAAACAGAACCTAGAAGATTACTAGTTGAACGTGATGTTCCTGCAAATGCAATTTACAAAGCCTATAAAATGTGTAATAGAAAAGGGGCTGATTATTACATTACAGATTTGTTAAGCGATATTCTTTCACAAGGAAAATCTTCTAGGCTATATATTTCTTTGGTAAAAGAACAAAAGCTATTTAGCGAAATTAATTCGCACATTTTGGGATGCTTTGATGATGGATTGTTAGTTATTGATGGCACTTTACAAGATGGAGTATCATTTGAAACCGCTGAAAATGCAATTTTAAACGAAATAGAACGAGTTAAAACTGATTTAATCAATGGGTTAGAACTAAATAAAGTTAAAAACAAAATTGAATCATCTCATCAATTTTCTGAAACTAGTATTTTAAACAAAGCCATGAATTTGGCAATTTCTGAACTCTTGGGCGATGCAAATGAGGTGAATAAGGAAGTGGAAAATTATCAAAAAGTTACTGCGAAAGAAATTTATAGAGTTGCTAATGAAATTCTCAATGAATCCAATTGTTCTACTTTAATTTATGCTAAAATAAAAAACTAATGATTGATTTAAACAGAAAACAAGATCCAGCATTCCATCAGATTAATACTATTGAATTTTTAAATGTTACTAAAATTCATCTAGATAATGGCATAGAAGTTAATTATATTAATGGAGGAAGTCAGCAGATTTTAAAAATAGATTTTATTTTTAATGCTGGCACTTATTTTCAAAAAAAGCCGCTAATTGCAAGTTCAACCATCAATTTAATAAAAGAGGGTACCAAAAGCTATTCTGCCGCTGAAATTGCTGAAGGAATTGATGAATATGGAGCATTTTTTGAAGTAGAAAACTCTTACGATACCGCCACACTTACTTTATATACATTATCAAAATACCTGAATAATGTTTTGCCATACGTTAAAGAAGTTCTTCTTTTTCCTACGTTTTCTAAAAATGAATTCAACATCTATAAAAATAATAGATTAGAAAAATTTAAAATAAATCTCGAAAAAGTATCTTTTGTTGCTCGTACTGTATTTATGGAGATATTATTTGGAAAAAATCATCCTTACGGAGCAAATCCGACTATTGAAACTTATGACAATTTAGCTTTATCAGATATTACCGACTTTTATAACGACTTTTATAACTTAGATAACTGTAAAATTCTAGTAGCCGGTAAAGTTGAAGAACAAACCATTGCATCTTTGAATAACTTTTTTGGAAGTTTAAGTATATTAAAAACTACTACTTCTAAAAAACCAACTATCATTTTAAGCGATGAGAATTCAACACGATATATAGAAAAAGAAAATGCCTTACAATCTGCCATCAGAATAGGACGAATTATTCCTAACAAATTACATCCCGATTATTTTGGTTTACAGGTATTAAATACCGTTTTAGGTGGTTACTTTGGATCAAGATTAATGAAAAACATTAGAGAAGATAAAGGATATACTTATGGAATAGGTTCTGGAATTACTTCTTTTAAAAATGCTGGTTATTTCTTTATATCAACAGAAGTTAGTAGTAAGGTAACTCCAGCCGCTTTAATTGAAATTTACAATGAAATAGAACTATTGAGAACTAAAAAAATTCCTTTAAATGAATTAGAATTAGTTAAAAATTATATGCTCGGACAGCTTTTAAAAGCTTGCGATGGTCCTTTTAATATGGCGGCTATGTTTGGAAATGTTGATATGTATGGATTAGATTATAGCTATTATACTAATTTTATCTCTACAATAAAAAAAATAACCCCTCAAACCTTATTGGAATTAGGAGTTAAATACTTGAACAAATCGGATTTAAAAGAGGTGGTGGTTGGACTACTTTAGAATTTAATAGCTAAGCCTATGCCTATATTTGCTCCATTCATTTTAAAAGAAAATTCATCCTTAATACTCACATTGGTTATGCCTGGAATACTCTCAAACTGAGCCTCCGAAACTGAATTATCTCTTTTAATAGCAGAATAAAAATTGCCCTTATAACCTAAGTTTAAATAAGCTCCAATATGTTCAGAAAACCAAAATTTATTTTTAATATCAAAATTAATGTAAACTCCTGATCCTTTAGAGGGTTCTGGTGTTGTTGTAATTCCATAACTAAAAACTACTGTTTCGTAATTCCAAGTAATATTGGTAAAACCTACACCTACTCCAATAGCTAAATCATAAAAATCAGAATTTAAAGGGTGGTAACTAAATTTAGGTCCAAAATCAAAAGCTTTCACACTTTTTAAATATACTCTATCACTATCATTAATAAAATAGTTATTAAAGGTAACATCTAATCCAATACCAAATTTATTGGATACTCCATATTCAAGACTAAAAGGGATTATAGTGCTAGCAGCTCCATCAGTAGTATCATGAATGTCTTTATCCGAATAATGAGCACCAAAAAAATCTGCCTCTATTTGATAAGTTGATGTTTGGCTGGTTGCATATAAACCAAGTCCTATACCTAAATCAATATTAATACTTCCCTTTTGAAAAGCTTGGGCATTAACAGAGTTAGATATTAAAAGAATCGTAACAGCTATAAAAATAGTTTTAAAATTTTTCATAATTCATGTTTGTGATATTCTGTACTAAAATAATTAATAAAAAAACAAAATGATTGAATTACACAACTTCAACCTCAAAAAATGAAAAATCGACACTTAAGGCTTCTTGGTAATCTTCTCCCATCTCTTTCATATCCAAATCTTCCGATAAATAATACCAATCTACTTGTATGTTAGATGTTTTATTATGAATTCCATCTAGAAGTATTAAAATATCATATAAAAATTGGAGTGAACTCGTATTAACATAGGTTAATTTAAAAATAATTTTGGTGGTCTCAACTGGATTTTGAATGTATTCCTCTAACCATTTAATAATTATGTCATAAAATTCTAATGAGTTTTCGGGAACAGAAATGCCAGAAATTTGCAAAACGCCTGATGTATGATTAAAATCAACATCAGGCGTTTTTTGGGTAGTATCTATTTTTAAAACTTTCAATTGATAAAAAATTAATAGCAGTACTTGCCTTCAGCAATTAAATGGTCTGCAATTCTTCTTCTTGCATTTTTCACATTAAATGGGTTTTGTTTCGTAAATCTTTTTAATCCCATTAACATCATTCTTAACTCATCACCTTCAGCAAAAGAATTCAATGCATCTTTACCAAATTTATTTAGCATATCAGCAGCATCGTAGAGATATACGTTCATGATGTCAATTTGTTCCGAAATTTTCTCCTTTTTTGAGCTTTTCACCAATTTTTCAACCCTAAGCAATACAGATTCAGCAACATAAGTTTCAATTATCATATCAGAAATATTCATTAAAACCTCTTGTTCTTTTGCTAATTCCATCATCAATTTTTGAGCTGCACTTCCAGCAACCATCAAAACTGCTTTTTTAAATTTCTTCACTTGTTCATGAGCTTGCTCAAAAACATCATCACTTCCTGTTCTAAAATCTGGAATACTCATTAATTCTTTAGCAACTTCTTGTGCAGGACCCATTAAATCTAACTCTCCTTTCATCGCTTTGTTTAGTAATGTATCCACAATTAACATTCGGTTAATCTCATTAGTTCCTTCAAATATTCTATTGATTCGTGCATCACGATATGCTCTTTCCATTGGTGCTTCTGAAGAATAGCCCATTCCACCATAAATTTGGACACCTTCGTCAACCACATAATCCAACACTTCAGAGCCATGCACTTTTAAAATAGCTGCTTCAGCAGCAAATTGCCGAATACCTTCTAATGTTGCTTTTTCTTTATCCATACCACCCTCAACCAATGTGTGAATTGCATCCTCTACATTTTGGCTACAACGGTAAATGGCAGCATTACAAGAATAAATTTTTAGGGCTTGTTCTGCAAGTTTGTATTTTATTGCACCGTATTTAGAAATTGGTCGTCCAAATTGTTCTCGTTCATTAGCATATTCAATAGATTTATTAATTACTCTTTTTGAAGCACCAATAGCAGCTCCTGCTAATTTTATTCTGCCAATATTTAAAATATTTAATGCTATTTTAAAACCACCATCACGTTCTCCCAATAAATTTTCTACAGGCACCTTGCAATCGTTAAAAAATACTTGTCGCGTAGAAGATCCTTTTATTCCCATCTTCTTTTCTTCAGGATTTAAGGTAATTCCGCCAAATTCTTTTTCGATAATAAAAGCTGTTAAATTTTTATCGTCATCAATTTTTGCAAAAACTGTAAACACATCAGCAAATCCTGCATTAGTTATCCACATTTTTTGACCATTAACTAGATAATGTTTTCCATCTGACGATAAGGTTGCTTTTGTTTTTCCTGAATTTGCATCTGAACCAGAACTTGGTTCAGTTAAACAATAAGAAGCTTTCCACTCTCCCGAAGCTAATTTTGGAATGTATTTTTGCTTTTGTGATTCAGTTCCATAATATAATATTGGCAAAGTTCCTATACCTGTATGTGCAGATATTGAAACAGCAAATGAATGAGAACCTCCTATTGCTTCAGTAGTCAGCATACTGGTAACAAAGTTTTTTCCAAATCCACCCAATTCTTCAGGAACAGAAATACCTAACAATCCTAATTCTCCAGCTTTTTCAAGTAATGATTGGGTAAGCCCTTCTTCTTGAGCATCTATTCTATCTAAATTTGGATCAATTTCTTGTCGAATAAAATCATAACAACTTTGAGCAATCATTAATTGTTCTTCATCAAATTCTTCAGGTATAAATACCGAATTAGCGTCTGTTTCTTTAATTAAAAATTCTCCGCCTTTTAGTGTGTTTTTGTTTTCCATGATATTTTTGT
>PFUQ01000002.1 GCA_002790175.1 Flavobacteriales bacterium CG_4_9_14_3_um_filter_32_8 | reverse complement strand
TATCTTTTTTGTTTGTGAAGACACAAACAAAGGCTAAAACGAAACTCAATAGTTTCACCAATAAAAAAACCTCCAACATTGCTGCTGGAGGTTTGGCATTTTATAACTCACCCCTATAATCCCCTCAAGGGGATATTCCCTCCTTGAGGAGGGATTAAGGGAGGTGATAAATTAATCGATAATCTCAATTTTATTAATAACATCATTGCCTTTAATCAAATCAATTACTTCTTGCCCTTTTACCACTTTTCCAAAACAAGTATGCACTCCATCTAAATGAGCCGTATTGTTACGGCTATGGCAAATAAAGAATTGAGAACCTCCTGTATTTTTACCTGCATGAGCCATTGATAAAACGCCTCTATCGTGGTATTGATTTTCGCCACTTGTTTCGCAATCTATTGCATAACCAGGACCACCAGTTCCTGTTCCATTAGGGCAACCACCTTGAATTACAAAATCAGGAATAACTCGGTGAAAAGTTAATCCATCATAAAATCCTTTTTTAGCTAATGTTGTAAAATTGGCGACTGTTTTTGGAGCATCTTTTTCGTAAAACTCTACGGTCATGTCTCCTTTTGCTGTACTAATTATTGCTTTCATTTTATTTTTTTGTTTGTTAATCATTGCATTACGCTCACATAGGATGACGTATTGTTAATTTATTCTATTCTTCCTGCCAATAAATAAAGTGCCGCCATTCTTACAGCAACACCATTTTGAACTTGTTCTAAAATAATGGATTGTTTACTATCCGCAACATCAGAAGTTATTTCAACCCCTCTATTGATTGGACCAGGGTGCATTATGGTTATTCTTTTGTCTAAAGAGTCTAACAATTCTTTATCTAAACCATAAAGCATGGAGTATTCTCGTAAAGATGGAAATAATTTTAAGTCTTGCCTTTCTAGTTGGATCCTCAGCATCATAGCTACATCGCACCAGTTCAACGCTTCTTTTAAATCAATGATTACTTCAACACCTAACGATGAAATGTATTTAGGGATGAGTGTTAATGGTCCGCAAACTTTTACATTAGCTCCTAGCTTTTGCAAGCAAAAAATGTTGGATAAAGCAACTCGTGAATGAAGAACATCGCCAACAATAACAATATTTTTTTCTTTTAAATCTCCATGTTTTTCTTGGATAGAAAAAGCATCTAGTAAAGCTTGAGTTGGGTGTTCGTGTGCTCCATCACCAGCATTTACGATTTTAGCTTTTACATGTTTGGCTAAAAATTCTGCAGCTCCAACATTTGGATGCCGCATCACCACCATATCCACTTTCATGGAGAGGATGTTGTTTACCGTATCAATTAATGTTTCTCCTTTCTTAACAGAAGAATTGGCTGAAGAGAAATTTAAAATATCGGCTGATAATCTTTTTTCGGCTATTTCGAAAGAGAGTTTTGTTCTGGTAGAATTCTCAAAAAATAAGTTGGCAATGGTAATATCTCTTAGTGAAGGTACTTTTTTGATGGGGCGATTAATTACTTCTTTAAAGTGGGTTGCTGTTTCTAATATTAGTTCAATATCTCTTTTTTCAAGATACCGAATACCTAAGAGGTGATTAACACTTAACTTATTCATTTTCTGGTGTATATAATATTACTCGATCTTCGCCTTCTGTTTCTTTCCAACTCACTTTTACACGTTCAGAGATAACTGAATGTACATTTTTACCTATATAGTTGGCTTGAATGGGCAAATGTCTTTCATATCGCCGATTAATTAATACTAATAATTGCACATTTCTTGGTCTTCCAAATGCTAACATGGCATCTAATCCAGATCTAATGGTTCTGCCTGTAAATAAAACATCATCAATTAAAATCACTTTTTTATCTTCAATAACAAAGTCAACATCTGTTTTACTTGGCACTAATGGCATGTCTTGTCTTCTATAATCATCTCTATAAAAAGTAACATCTAAAGCACCTACTTGGACATCGAATTTTTTGTTGATGGCTTTAAGTTCTTCTTTTATTCGGGCGGCTAAAAAAGTTCCTCTTGGTTGTAAACCAATAATAACAGTATCAGAAAAATCGTTGAAATTTTCAATAAGCTGATGAGCTAGCCTTTTTATGGTAAGATCAAATTGAGTTGAATCTAATATTATTCGATCGTTATGCTTCATCAAAGCACAAATATATACTATTTTTTGATAAATCTTAACATAATAAAAAAAGCCTTTCTGAAAAAAATCAGAAAGGCTTTATGTATTTATTTTTTGAAAAAATTATTTTTTTTCTCCTTTTTCCATATCAGCTTTTAACGAAGAAAGAGCATCTAAATCACCTAATGTAGTTTTTTCTACATTATCGTTCACTTTTTTCATTGCTTTAGAAGCTTTTTTAGCTTGAGTTTTTTTCTCAGCCGCTACTTCTTCTTCAGATGCTTTATGCATTAAGGTATGAGACAATACAATTTTTTTAGATTTTTTGTTAAATTCTAACACTTTAAAATCAACTTTATCTTCTAATTTAAGGAAAGTACCATCTTCTTTTTCAGCATTTCTTTTGTTTACAATTCCTTCGACACCGTGCTGTAAAGTAACGATTGTTAATCCTTTAGGGGTAATTTCCGTTACAGTTCCTTTATGTATAGAACCTTCTGTGAAAATGGTTTCAAAAATATCCCAAGGATTTTCTTCTAATTGTTTATGACCTAAACTTAATCTTCTATTTTCTCTATCAATTTCTAAGATAACTACATCCATGTCATCTCCTACACTAGTTAATTCTGATGGATGATTAATTTTCTTAGACCAAGATAAATCAGAGATATGGATTAATCCATCAACACCTGATTCTAAAGCAACGAATACACCAAAATCAGAAATATTGGTTACTTTACCTTTATGTTTAGAACCAATGGTGTATTTTTTATCAACTCCTTCCCAAGGGTCTTGAGTTAATTGTTTAACACCTAAAGACATTTTTCTTTCTTCTCTGTCTAAAGTTAAAATCTGAGCTTCAATCTCTTCTCCTACTTTAAAGAATTCTTGAGCTGGTTTTAAATGATTACTCCAAGTGATTTCTGATACGTGAACTAATCCTTCAACGCCAGGAATTACTTCAATAAAAGCACCGTAATCAGCAACAACAACAACTTTTCCTTTGATGGTATCACCTACTGCTAATTTGGCATCTAATTTATCCCATGGGTGTTCTTGTAATTGTTTAACACCTAGTGCAATTCTTTTTTTATCGTCATCAAAATCAAGAATAACAACATTTAATTTCTGATCTAATTCTAAGAATTCTTCTGGGTGATTAATTCTACCCCAAGATAAATCGGTAATATGAACTAATCCATCAACTCCTCCTAAATCAATAAATACACCGTAAGAAGTAATATTTTTTACTGTTCCTTCTAATACTTGACCTATTTCTAATTTTGAGATGATTTGTACTTTTTGTTGTTCTAATTCGGCTTCAATTAATGCTTTATGAGAAACTACAATGTTTTTAAATTCTTTGTTAATCTTAACAACTTTAAATTCCATTGTTTTATCAACATAAACATCGTAATCTCTAATTGGTTTAACGTCTATTTGAGAACCTGGTAAAAAGGCTTCAATTCCAAATACGTCAACTATTAATCCACCTTTAGTTCTACATTTAACATAACCTTTAATTATTTCTTGAGAGGCTAACACTTCGTTTACTCGATCCCAAGCTCTTAATGATCTTGCTTTGCTATGAGATAATATTAATTGTCCGTTTTTATCTTCTTGACTGATAACAAAAACTTCAACTTTATCACCTACTTTTAAATCTGGATTATATCTAAATTCTGAAATAGAAATTACTGCTTCAGATTTATACCCAATGTTTATGACTACATCTCTGTTAGAAACAGCGATAACTTCTCCATCTAAAACCTCTTGTTCTGAAATTGATTTTAATGTTTCATCGTACACTTTTTCCATTTCATCTTTTTCAGCAATGGTGTAAGAATCTTCGTATTTTCCAATTCTTTCCCAATTAAAATCTGATAATGGTTTTATTTCACCTTTTTCTCTAGCTATAGGAGTGGCTTCTACTTCTTTTTTAGGTGCTTCAACTTTTTCTGTTTCAACAACTTCAACTACAGCTTCTTCTTTAGCTTTAGCTACTTTTTCTGTTTTCTTAACTGTTTTTTTTGCTGTAGTTTTTTTCACTACTGCTTCTTCTTTTTTTTCTGACATTTTATTTTGTTTGTATCTCGTTTAAAATCAGTGTTAACGAGAGATGATTATTAAAAGCTGCACACTGATATGTAGCTATATTTTTAAGGAGCACAAAACTAAGTTTATTTTCTTTTAATTAAAAGTAAATTAATAAATTAATTATAATAAAGCGTTGTGCTTTCAGAAAGGAGAATGCTTATCTGCCAAAAACGGTATGCTCTGCTCCCATAAATCCATTAGAAAGAAAGCTAGAATTTTGGTGGTAAGGATTCTTATCATTATATTTTATCTCTCCTTCAAAGTATAAACCTTCCCTAACTTTATACTTAAAATTAGCTGAATAACCCAAATTTTCTAAACCAGTAGATTTAATCAAACTTGTTCCATCAAAAGCACTATAATTTGTGGCATCGTAAAAGATAGAACCACCAACTGACAATTTATCAGTTAATTTATATTGCCCACCAATAAAAGTATAATATTGAGAAATGTTGCCAGAAAAAAGTTGGTAGTTGTAATCAGAAACTACGGGTAAATTGTTTACTGAACTATTGGCATAAATTATTCCAGTATTGATAGAAAATCGAGGGGTTACATCGTAACTTATAGTAGGTTTGTAAAAAGTTCCAAAGTAATTACCGTAAGTATTGGAAGTGCCAAAACCAGCACCCATAGTAAAGCTATAATGCAACTTATCTTTAGTTGTTAAGGAGTCGAAAGGAATTATATATTCATCACCCGACAACACATAATCGTCATCACTATTTGCATTAGACTGCCCATAAATAAAGGAGGTTGAGCCAAAACAAAAAAGGAGAATATAGCGTAGTTTATTTTTCATTTGATAAGGTAAAGATACAAAATCTAAATTACCAAATACCAAAACAATTACTTTTAACTTTATTTAACAATTTTATTGCAATTAAAATAGAGTTGGCACGTAAATTGAAAGTGCAACAACAAAACTATAAAGTTATGTTAGAATTAAGAAAAAGATATTTAGAATTGAAAGCGAAAGCAAAAAAAGTAATGTTAGCTGGTCAAATGAATGCATATTTTGAATTATTGATAGAAATGGAACAATTAAATTTAATTTTAATTAGAGTCAATAAGTAATCTCGTTTATAGGTGGTTTAGAAAGTAAAAGCCCCTGAAGACTTTTCTTCAAGGGCTTTTCTTAACATAAAACTTATCTAAGGTATTGGGACTACATTTTTAAATAAAAAAGTTTTTGTCTGAAAAGTCAAAACCTCTTTCTTTATTTCTAATTCTTGTAGGATTTCCTTTTCCAAAACTCCCCCCTTCACCTCTCAAGAAAAAAATAACTACCAAAATTGCGAATAATAAAATGAATAAAATTATCATATCGATTAAATTTTAAAATTCATCTACAAATATAAAACTTTTATCGATAACAAAAAATATTTATCGAAGTTTTTTGTAGTTTCGTCTAAAAATGAAGATAATTTATCTCATACGTCACGCAAAATCGGATAAGGACAATCCTAAATTATCTGATATTGAACAAATTTTAAGTCAAAAAGGTATTGATGATGCTCATCTAATAAGAGCTCAATTAATAAAATTAAATTCTAATCCAGAAATAATACTTTGTAGTACTTCAAAACGCACCAAAGAAACATTCGAAATAATTTATCAACAAGAGACCAATACCATCTTTGATTCTTCTATTTACCAATCTTCTCTTAATTATCTGATTTTTTTAATTAATTCACTTCCAAATCAATACAACGAGGTTGCCATCATCGGTCATCATCCCGGGGTAACCCTATTAGCCAATTATTTAACTGATGATGTTATGGATTTCATTCCTACTTGTGGTGTGGTAAAAATTGAATTAGAAATTGATGATTGGAAAGAAATAGTTCAAGGAATTGGAAATAAAAAATATTTTATCTCTCCCAAAGCATTTATTTAGTTGATTCTAAATTATGTTTCGACTAAATATTTGTTTTATTGAAATTGCTCGAGTAATTTAGCAAACTCTCAATCGAAAAAATTTCAACCATGGAAATAAAAGACCTAGCACCAAAAAACGTTTGGAAAAATTTTATAGCACTTAATAAAGTTCCTCGTCCTTCGAAAAAAGAGCAAAAAGTAATTGCTTTTATGAAGAATTTTGGAGAAAATCTTCAACTTCCAACTATCGTAGATGAAATTGGTAATGTAATTATCAAAAAACCTGCAACAACAGGGATGGAGGATAGAAAAACAGTAATTCTTCAGTCACATTTAGATATGGTTTGCCAAAAAAATGCAGCCACGAATTTTGATTTTGAAACCCAAGGGATTAACATGTTAATTGAAAATGGTTGGGTTACTGCAGATGGAACAACGTTAGGTGCAGATAATGGAATTGGAGTTGCCTCCATCATGAGTTTATTGGAAAGTGCAGCTATTCCACATCCAGCAATTGAAGCCTTATTTACAATAGATGAAGAAACTGGTATGACTGGGGCTTTTGGATTGAAAGGTGGTTTATTGGATGGCGAAATTTTATTAAATTTAGATACCGAAGATGATGATGAATTTTCTATTGGATGTGCTGGAGGAATTGACACCAACACCGAATATGCCTACGAGCAAAAAAAAGCTACTGGAAAAGCTTATAAAATAGAAGTAAAAGGATTAAAAGGTGGACATTCAGGAATGGATATTATCTTAGAAAGAGGAAACGCCAATAAAATAATTAATCGCTTAATTGTTGATGCCGAAAAATTTGGTTTGTGTATTGCAGAAATTGATGGTGGTAGTTTAAGAAACGCCATTCCTAGAGAAGCCGTTGCTATTATTACGATTGAAGATGATGCCTATTTAAACATTTTTGAACAACGAAAAATGGATAATTTAAAAGAATTATCCATTTCAGATCCTACTGCAAAAATTTCAATTGAGCCGACCAATTTACCTGCAAAAACATCAACATTAGCCGAAACTACAAAAATAACCAACACCTTACAAGCTGTTCATAATGGAGTATTTAAAATGAGTTTAGCAATTCCAGGTTTGGTAGAGACTTCATCTTCATTAGCTAGAGTTATTGTAAAAGATGGAGCTTTTATTACCCAAAGTTTGCAACGTAGTGCTGTCGAATCAGGGAAAATGGAAGTGGCATACACTGTTGGTGCTGCATTCAAATTAATGGGTTGTAAAGTGGAACACAGAGGTTCTTACCCTGGATGGGAACCCAACACAAAATCTGAAATTTTAGATTTGATGAAAGCGAAGTACATCGCAAAATTTAAAGAAAACCCAAAGGTTGCTGCTTGTCACGCAGGTTTAGAATGTGGAATTTTAGGCGTTAATTACCCAAAAGTAGATATGATTTCTTTTGGACCAACCATCAAAAATCCTCACTCACCTGATGAAAAAGTAAATATTAAAACGGTAGAAAAATTCTGGGGATTTTTACTAGCTATTTTAGCTGATTTTCCGAATAGAAATTAGGTTAAGACTCCACTTGAAGTTTGAAGTTTGAGGTTTGAAGTTTTTTGTATAGTGTTTTATACCGATTGTGATTTTAAATGTCGCATAAATGCTCCTTAAAATCTACATCGGCATTATACTTTAGGAAATACCTTAGTGGCATTAAGAAGTTAAAATGGTATTACTGGTAAACTATTTTATTGGTAACTACCGTATTACCATTGACTACTTTGACTAAATAAATTCCTTTGGGTTGCATAGAGATATCTATTTCTGTTTTATTTGTAGCCATAACCTTGCTCACTATTTTTTTACCTAATCCATCATAAATTTCAATTGAACTATTGGTTGCTACATTTTCTAATTCAATGGTAAATTGACCTGAATTAGGGTTGGGGTAGATGTTAAACGTAATTGGTAAATCATTAGCAGTAATCTCAAAATCATTCACAAATCTAACTACCGAATCCATAGGTATGGTGGAGCTTAGACTGCGGTAAGGTTTCTCATCCGTATTATTAGTATAGCCAATACGCAACCCATTGGTACAAGCACTTGAGTTAATGGAGGCTGTAAAATTGGCTCCTGTTTTGGTTTCAAAGCCGGGTAACAATTCTATTCGTTCGCCTGCAACCATGTTTACGGGAACATTTGGTTCAATTGTAAATTTATTATCCGTAATTAATGGGTCGGCAAAAGAGTTGGCATTGAGTTGATTAAAATTATCAGTCAATTGTGGAGCAACAACTATACTGTTTTTTACATTAAAATCTTGGTCATATACATTTTTTCTATTGTAAAGTTTTAAGTTCACACACTCTTTATCCCATTGGGCTTTTACTACTTCTGAAAGCCCAAGAAAACCCTGACCACCCACAATAGGATTTGGATTAGTAGGTGAAATAGCACCTATTGTATGTTGCAACAAAACATCATAAACATTTGGAGTAGAATTACCATCAAATTGATAAAGAGGCATCCAGTTGGTTACTTCTTTCCACATGTAATCTGTCGGGCAATTCGGGCTACAATCTTCACCACCAGCAAAACCATTATCTGAGCCATTAACAGTGTTGTGAAAATGCCCACCAGTAGCATTGGTATAATATATATTTTTAGTAAGCGTATTTCTAAACCGCTCCATTTCTGTGCTGGTAAAATAAGGAGTACAAGTATTACAAGGTGCTAACTGTGCATCGTAACATGCTT
>PFUQ01000219.1 GCA_002790175.1 Flavobacteriales bacterium CG_4_9_14_3_um_filter_32_8 | reverse complement strand
AACAAGCAGATGATTTTGTGAAATTAGATTTAACAGCCAACTATCATTTTGCATATAAAAAACCAAAAACAGGTTTTGATGTCAGAATTTTTATTGGTCGATTTTTAACTAACAACTATTCCGATAATAGATTCTCTTATAACTTGAGTGGAAATTCTGATTATTTATACGAACAAATCTACTTAGGAAGAAATACAACAGAGGGTATTTTAAACCAACAATTTGCTGTAACAGATGGTGGTTTTAAAAACTTAACTACTACACCATCTGGAAATCAATGGTTAAATGCAGTAAATTTAAAAAGTAACTTATTTACAAAATATATCAGTGTTTATGCCGATTTTGGTATAGTAGGATTCTTAGAACATGACTATAAAGGAAATGAGGTTGATGGTGTTTCGGAGGCAACCTACGATTTTGGTTTATCTTTAAATATTATCCCAAATATTTGTGAAATTTATTTTCCTATTTATCTATCAAGCGACCTCAATCAATTAAATTATGGAGAAAAGATTAGATTTACATTAAATATTAATCAGTTAAGCCCGTTTAAGATGCTTAGAAAATTTGATTTGTAGAATGACTTTATCACCTCAACATAAAATATACTTCGCTTCCGATTTTCATTTAGGTGCTCCAAATGCTGAGGAAAGTCTAAAAAGAGAAAAAAAATTAGTTGCTTGGTTAGACCAAATAAAAGTTGATGCCCAAGAAATTTATTTAGTAGGAGACATCTTTGATTTTTGGTTTGAGTACAAACATGCTATTCCAAAAGGGTTTGTAAGGTTACAAGGAAAAATTGCAGAGCTGACAGATAGTGGAATTCCTATCCATGTTTTTACAGGCAACCACGACATGTGGATTTTTGATTATCTCCCAAAAGAGTTAGGAATTAACCTCTATCGTGAGCCAATTTTGCGTGAATACAATGGCAAAAAATTCTTAATTGGTCATGGTGATGGCTTAGGACCTGGTGACGAACAATACAAACGATTAAAAAAAGTTTTTTCAAGTAAAATTTGTCAATGGGCTTTTGCCAGAATTCATCCAAATTTAGGAATAGGAATTGCAAATGCCTGGAGTAAAAAAAGTAGAAGAACCAACCTTAGTTATGATGAAAAATTTCATGGAGAAGACAACGAATTATTAGTTATTTATTGTAAAGCGTATCTCATAAAAAATCCCGCTATCAACTACTTTATTTTCGGACACCGACATTTACCACTCGACATAAAAATTGGAGAAAACACTCGATATATCAATTTAGGCGAATGGATTAAACATAACTCTTATGCAGTTTTTGATGGAGAAAAATTAGAATTAATGGAATATGGAAAATAGTTTGGGAATTGAAGATTGGAAATTGGAAATTTGTTCTTTTATATTTTCTCAAAAAGTAGTGTATATTGAGTGCCTTTTTTAGTTGTATTTCTTTTTATTGTTCCATTTAATTGTTCAACTATACTCGCAATTAATTGAAATCCTAAACTTTGAGTATTTTCAAAAGTAACAGTTGCAGGGTAACCAACTCCATCATCGCTATACTGTAATTCTAGTCTTTTATCGTCAATTAGATGAATAGCAATAGAAATTGTTCCTTCATCACTAGTTGAAAAAGCATATTTTAACGAATTGGTAACTAATTCGTTAATCAATAATCCTAAAGGTATGGCAGTGGTAATGTTTATTATTAAATTTCCAACATCCAATTTTAACACTATTGAATTTGATTCTCCTTTTGCATTTAGTATTAACTTACTCAATAAATCTTGTAAATAATCGCCATAATTAATGCTTGATAAATCCTTAGAACTGTAAAGCATTTCATGCACTTTACACATTGACTCTATTCGGGTTTTACTTTGAAAAAGAATTGTTTTAACACTCTCATTTTCGGCAAGGTTGGACTGGAGATTTAACAAACTGGTAATGATTTGCAGGTTATTTTTTACTCTATGATGAATCTCCTTGAGTAAAATTTCTTTTTCTTGAATGTTTTTTTTGATGGTTTGCTCTGCAATTTTCTTATCGGTTAAATCTCTCCAAATGGTATTAATTAAAATCCTATTATCGAATACTACTTTAGATAGCCAAACTTCAACAGGAAAATTTTCACCATTGGCTCGAGTGTGTGTCCATTCAAAATGATTACTTCCATTTTCAAGAGCAATCGCCATCATTTCTTGAGCTTTTTCGTACGAAAAACGTCCGTCAGTCTGTTTTTCTGGTGATAGTTCGGAAGGATGTGTATTTAACAATTCTGCTTTATTTCTGTACCCTAACATCTTCACCACCGCTTGGTTACAATCTACAAACATATTGTTCTCAATAATTAAAATAGCATCATCCGACATCTCAAATAATGATTGATATTTTAATTCATTTTCTTTACATTGTTCAACAGTTTTTGCTAATTGCAAATTTTCTTGCTCTAGGTTTGAAATCTTTTTTTCTAAATAATGAATAACTTCTATAAAATTTTTAGGAGTCACACTTTTTGTATTATCTCCTCTTTTAATAGCATCATATAATAACTGCGTTTTATTCACTTTTATTTTAGACATCTAATTATCAATTAATTGTAAATATAAACAAATCTTTGAAATAGAAAATATTCATTTAATTTTTAGAAATAGAAGATAAACAATACCGATTTGGTTTCTGTATTAGTCCAAATCTTAAAAAAAGATGTAGACTAAACAGTAACTCTTTCGGCATTTACCAATGTTACAATTGTAATTCTTAATTTTGAAAACTCAAAAATACGCAACATCAACAATAAAATTAATGAGCAACAAAAAACGATACAACGATTACACTTCCTATATCAAAAATAAGTTTTCTGAGCGTGTTCAAAAAGTTTCATTAGATACTGGTTTTACTTGTCCAAATAGAGATGGGACAAAAGGAGTTGGAGGTTGCACTTATTGTAACAACAACACGTTTAACCCTAGTTACTGTAAACCAAGCAAAAGTATTACCCAACAGCTTGAGGAAGGCATTGTGTTTTTTTCTTCCAAATACAAAACCCAGCAATACCTTGCTTATTTTCAGGCGTACACCAATACTTATGCGGATATCAGATTAGTGAAAGAATTGTACCTCGAAGCCATCAGTCATCCGCTAGTAATAGGTTTGGTTATTGGAACTCGACCAGATTGTATCAACGAAGAACTCGTTGATTTTTTATCCGATTTGGCGAAGAAAAATTATATCGCTTTAGAATTTGGCGTTGAAAGTACGTTAAACAGAACTTTGGCTTTAGTAAACCGTTGCCATACTTACGAAGAAACTATTGCTGCTTACGAATTATGCAAAAACAAAGGGTTGCACTTAGGTGCTCACCTAATAATTGGTTTGCCTGGAGAAAGTAGAGAAGATTTATTGAACCATGCCAGAGAACTTTCTAAGTTACCCATTGAAACAGTAAAAATACATCATTTGCAAATTGTAAAGCATACCATGATGGCAATCCAATTGGAAAGCAATCCAGAATTTTTTAACTTATTTTCTGCCGAAGAATACATCGATTTGATAACTGAATTTATTGCCTTGCTTCGACCAGATATTATTATTGAACGATTTATTAGTGAATCGCCTCCTCACCTACTTTTAGCACCACAATGGAGCGGTTTAAAAAACTTTGAAATAGTTGATCGGATTGATAAAATGCTGATTAAAAAAAATCTTTGGCAAGGAAAAAATTATCAACTGGCAGAAAAAGTGTCTTGTCCATAAAAAGGTTTATACTAAAAAGTGTAAACAAGGAGGAAAACAAATTTATTTTTAAAAGAGTAAAAATAGAATTTGACTATCCGAAAACTGATTTTGAACATATTTAAAACAAAATGTGTTGACGATATTTGTTGTTCTACTAGGTTGTATATGTATTAATTTAGGTTGTAGAAAAATGGAAAAAAATAAAAAAGTTAAGTATCCCGGAAAAAGAGTAACCACCAATGGTAATCAGTTGGTAGCTCAAACAGAAGCATTAATTTCAGAAGCAGGAGTATTCTATCCAATTACCCCATCCACAGAAATGGGAGAAACATACCAATTGGCTTATGCAAAAGGAGAATTAAATGCTTTTGGAAAATCGTTGTTGGCAATAGAAACAGAAGGAGAACACGCTGCACAAGGTGGGGCAATTGCAATTTCAGTTACTGGTAAAAGAACAGTAAATTTCACCTCTGGACAAGGAGTTTTATACGGTTTAGAACAATATTTTCATGCTCCTGGAAAGTTGAGTACGATGGTGCTAGAAGTTGGTGCTAGAGCTTTAACAAGACATGCTTTAAATGTACATTGCGGACACGATGATGTGTATGCAACATTAGACACAGGTTGGATAGTAACCTTTGCAAAAGATGCTCAACAAGCAGCCGACCAAGCTATCATTTTAAGAAAAGTCACTGAATTATCACTCAACCCAGGATTAAATGCTCAAGACGGATTTTTAACCACCCATTTAGAAAGAACATTCTTAAAACCTGAAGCTGCTTTAATTAGAGAATTTTTAGGCGACCCCAATGATAGTATTGATTGTCCTACCGCACCTCAACAAGAACTTTTTGGAAAAACTAGAAGAAGAATCCCTGCAGCGATTGATTTAAAAAATCCTGCAGCAATTGGACCCGTTCAAAACCAAGAACATTATATGAATGGTGTAGCTGCTCGAAGAAATAACTTTTCGGAATTTATTATCGGTTTTTTTGAAAAAGCGTATGAAGAATACGGAAAATTAACTGGCAGAAATTATGGATTAATTTCTCAATACCATTGCGAAAATGCGGATACTGTTTTTGTTGCTTTAGGTAGTGCTGCAGAAAACATTGAAGCTGCAGTTGATTACATCAAAGAAACCAGAAATGAAAATGCTGGAATTATTCACGTAAATGTACTCCGACCATTTCCAGAAGAGGCAATTGTAAAAGCATTAAAAGGCAAAAAAAGAGTAATTATTTTAGAACGAACAGAAGAGCCTTTGGCTGGTGATAATCCGTTAACAAGAGATATTAAAGTTGCTTTAGATAAAGCAACAACCAACTTTATTAAAAATACTTATGAAGGAATTACTCCTTTAAATCCAACGGATAAACCAGAAATTCTATCAGGAGTTTATGGGTTAGGTTCAAGAGATTTTAGACCAGAAGGAATTTTAGGAGCTTATGATTTTGCTCTTGGGAAAATAGCTCGACAAGACGGTAAGAAATATGGAGAAGGCACCAATTTTTTCTTTTTAGGAATAGATCATCCTTATGCGGTAATTGCTAAAGAAACACCTTCTCTACTTCCAAAAAATTCCATTGCGGTAAGAATGCACTCTATTGGTGGTTGGGGAATGATAACTACTGGTAAAAATTTAGGAGAAATTTTAGGAGAATTTTCTAGTTACATTGCCCAAAGAGATAAACTGGTGGAAGATAATGGCGATGTAAAAGAGGTCATAAATATTAGTGCTAACCCAAAATATGGTTCAGAAAAGAAAGGTGCTCCAACCAACTATTTTATGGTTGCTGCTCCCGAAAGAGTTCGTGTCAATTGTGATTTGCATCACGTTGATACGGTATTATGCTGTGATCCAAAAATATTTTTACACACTAATCCTTTAGAAGGAATAGCTGAAAATGGCTCATTTGTTTGGGAATCAAATGAAACCTCAGGTGAAAAAGCTTGGCAGCGAATTCCTAAAATACACCGACAAACAATTATCGATAAAAAGATTAGGGTTTATATTTTGAATGGTTTTGACATCGCTAAAAAAGCAACCAACCGGGTAGATTTACAAACCAGAATGCAAGGAAATTCATTTTTAGGAGCTTTTTTTAAAGTATCTCCATTCTTAAAAATTTGGAACATACCAGCTGCAGAATTTTTAGAGACAGTAAACAAACAATACCATAAGAAATTTGGTCGATTTGGTGAAAAAGTGGTTTCTGATAACATGACGGTAATGCAAGCTGGTTTTGACAATGTAATTGAAGTTCCCTACGGAGATGTAAATGCTCCAGATTATTCTTCATTTATTGGTTTATTATCCAAACCTTGTCATACACCTGAAGGGGGAGGATGTTCAGTTGATAGAGTGAGTGCCGAACACAAAGCACCTTTATTTAAAATGTCTTATTTTGATAGCGAATTTAGAGCTGGTTTAGGATACGACCAACCTGCTAGCGTTTTATCTTCTGTTGGAATTGTTGCTGCCGCAACCGGCGAAACAGCCTCAAAATATGTTGCTCGTAGAGAAGTTCCGATTTGGTTAGCTGAAAATTGCACGCAATGCATGGATTGTATCAGTGTTTGTCCAGATTCAGCTTTACCCAATACTGCTCAAGATATTAGTACGGTTATTGCCACAGCAGTAAATAATTATGTGAACAACGAAACTGATAAAAAAGCGATTATCTCTCATATCACTACAATTGATGCTGCTATTAGAGCAGAAATGTTAGCCAATGTAAACGATAAAGAAAAAGAAACAAAAACTCCTTTTACTGAGATTGTTGTGAACACCTTAAAATCAATCGAAGGGTTAACTGTTTCAGATGCCTCCATCGCCGACTTAGAAACTATATTAAAAATTACACCTTTTGCTTACGCCAATACCAAAGGTATTTTTAGCGGTAAAGAAAAGAAAGAAGCAGGTGAAGGAGGTTTATTTTTAATCGGATTAAGAGATACCTGTAAAGGTTGTGGTGCTTGTGTTGAAATTTGTGAAAAATCAGCCATTTATATGTCTCCAGAAAGCGAACAATTGGTTGCTGACAACTTATCTAGCATGGAATTTATTAACTTATTACCTAAAACTCCATCAAAATATTTAGGAATATTTGACCAAAACCATGTTCAATCTTCTAAAGCTGCTGCGTTACAATACCATTCTATGATACAATCCAATTACTATTCTTTTTTGGCTGGTGATGGTGCGTGTGCTGGATGTGGAGAAAAAACAGTTTTAAAATATGTAGCCACATTAACCGAAACATTAATGCGACCACTTTACCATACCAAAGCAGACCGATTGAAGGCTAAAGCAGAAGTACTCCGAAATAAAGGAGTGAAAGCATTAGCAACCTTAAAAACTAAAGATATTGAAGCTTATAACACATTTAGGAAATCTGTTTTACACATTTTAATGGGCTACGGAAGCGAAACATCTAAAGTTACCGAAAGTAGAATTGCAACAGAATTTAAAGGGAATGATAACGATATTATCAACACCATTGCAATTGTATTGGAGCAGGAATCGGAAAATCACAAACAATTACAAGCTATTGAAGGCAAACACGCCAATGGAATGTCTGTAATGGCAATGGCTGCACACACAGGTTGTAATTCTGTTTATGGTTCTACTCCACCCAACAATCCTCACTCTTACCCTTGGATGAATTCGCTTTTCCAAGATGGAGCAACAATTGGTTGGTTAATGAGTGAAAGTTTTATTGTTGACCATTCTAACAGATCAGTTATTCCAGAACGATTAGCCGATTTTGTGGTAAATGATTTTGAAAATACATTTGGTGAAGATGAATATTTTAGATTCACCCATTTTTCTGATACTTACATGACTGACCGAGAAATTGCAGAATTACCAAAAATATGGGCGATTGGTGGAGATGGTGGTATGGGTGATATCGGATTTCAAAATTTATCGAAAGTAATCTTACAGAACAGACCAAATATGAATATGTTACTATTAGATACTCAGGTTTATTCTAATACTGGAGGTCAAAATTCTGATTCTTCTGTTTTGGCAGGTGGTTTTGACATGAACCAAACTGGAGCTGCCACACAAGGAAAATTAACAGAACGGAAATCGGTTGCTGAAAGTTTTATGAATGGACATGGTTCTCCATTTGTTGCTCAAGTTTCGATGGCTAATCCTGCTAATTATTTTAAAGCAATAATAGATGGTTTAACCTACCGAGGAACTGCCTTTTTCCAAGCCTTTACCTCTTGTCCTCCAGAACATGGTATTGCTGATTATTCTTCAGCCGAACAAGCTTTAAACGTTAGAGACAGTAGGGGAATGGCTGAATTTGTTTTCAACTCTGGTTTAGGCGAATCTTTTGCTGATGCTTTAAATATTAATGCCAATCCTAGTTCAACTACCGATTGGATGAAGAAAGCTGCACCCATTACTAAAAAACCTTATACATTTACTGTTGCTCATTGGGCATTTACCGAAGCCCGATTTAGACAGCATCATAAAATTGTGAAAGAAGAGGAAACAAAAGGCATGATTCGTTTAGAAGATATACTTCAATTAATTACCATGAACGACATCGTGAATAGAAAATACCTAGACATAAACCATCGAGCATTTATTCCTGATTTTGGTGTTTATACGATTGCTTTTAAAACAGATGGTAGCCCTCAATATCAAGCACTTTCCACACAAATGGTAATTTTTTGTGTAGAACGAAGAAAAGCATGGAGAATGTTACAATCTAGAGCAGGAGTAGTAAATACAGATTATATCGCTCAAAAAGAATTGTTAGCTAAAATTGATAAAGGTGAACTTACTGTGAAAGATTTTTTAAGTAAAAATATTGAAGTTTAAATAATAATTCGTTGTTTTAGTGAGAAGCTCCTTTCAAAAATGAAAGGAGCTTTTTTTTCTTAGAACTTCAACTTGCATTGTTTAATTTTAACCAACTGAAGTTTAATTTCATCCATATTTTTAAGTTCTTTAGTTATGGGTTGGTTATTCAATAACAAAAACTCTTTCATGACCAAAGTTTTTAATTTTTCTTTTTCCAACAACATATTTTTTAATTCAAAATCTT
>PFUQ01000257.1 GCA_002790175.1 Flavobacteriales bacterium CG_4_9_14_3_um_filter_32_8 | reverse complement strand
CTCCATAATAACTACCTCCAGCAACTCCATTTATTCCACCAACCAAAGTAACAATAGCACTATCTGGGACAGTAGCATTGCTAAACCAACAAGTTCCACCACCACCACCACCACCTGGTCCAAAACCAGCAGCAATAGAACTTCCTCCTGAACCACCCGTTAAGTCAATGGTGACTTTACTTACGAAATCCTCAACAAATAAGATAGCACTTCCACCACCTCCAGCACCACCAACGCCATCACCATAAGCTCCACCACTTGCTGAATTATTTCCTCTGGCAAAAATGGAATGTTCATTACCAGCTATTGCTTTACTGGTTATGATAACAATTCCACCACCATCTGCACCACTCGTTCCATTTCCAAAATGTTCATGTCCAGCACCACCACCACCTCCCATAAAAATTTTATTTTCAGCGTTAGAATAGATTAAAGGATAACCACCAATACCAAAAATAAGTTTTTCATCACCGCTTTGGTCAATAGGGTAACCCCAACCACCATCACCACCACATCCAAAATTTGCACCACCACCACCTCCAGTGGTATGTATATTTCCGCCACCACCAGCATTTGCAGGAGCACCTCTTCCAGAAGTATAAGGTTCATAACCATAAAAAGCAATTCCTTCTCCTTTTAATGCATAGTATTGTGGGTCTGGTGATTCAGCGATATAATCGTATCTAATGTCGAAAATGTGATTGGCATCATGAACTATTCCACCTCTAAATCCTTTTCCAGTCGCATTGATGTGGTTATTCATAACGATGGTGTCTAATGCATCAATGGCTATAACTCCTCCAGTTTTACCGTTCCAACTCGGACAAGTTAAAATCCCATTAATAATTGGCTTTTTATATTGTGGTACTTTTACAATTTGTACATTTCCTTCAATTTGATAGGAGCGTAGCAGAGAATATTGTAATGTTATGGTATTGCCACTAACAGATTTCACTTTTGCAAACTCATAATTCCCTGTATTACTGTAATCCATTATTGTTCCATAACTAGGTGCGTTAGTGCCATCAATTTTTGCTCCTTGCATTTGAATAATTAATATTAAATCATCAGCAAAAAAATTGGTGGCATCTGCTACTTGAAGTTGGTAATCGCATTTTTTTAAATCGTTGATTAAATAGCTGTAAGTGTTTACAACTCCTGAAATACTCGGTGAGCCATCTTTTCCATTTCCTATTCCAAGAGCGAAACAAAAAGAAGAATTTATTAAGAATAAAATACTTAATAAAAAATATAGAAATATATATTTTTCAAATTTCATGTTACTTGATTACCGAAAATTTTAACATTTCAGAAATATCCAAAAATCCTTGTCCACTAATCACAGTTAGTTTACAAAAATAGATGCCATCAGCAAAACTGTTTATTGGGATGGAAATATTCTCTAAGCTACTTTGATAGGAATAGGAACCAATTTCTTGCCCAATTACATTGTGTATAGCTATTTTAACGACATCTCCTTGTGAGGTACCTAAAATTTTAACGAATAAATTTTCACTTGTTGGATTGGGATAAATGTGGATTGAAAAAGGTGGAGGAGGGGGAGGTAATGGTGGAGGACAAACTGCAATTGGAGTAGGAGAACCACTGTTGTGGTACAATTCAACCCCTCCACCATAATTTCCAATTAGTAACTCTACCGTTCCATTTTGATTTAAATCTCCCCCAGAGATGCTTGCTCTGTCTCCAACATTTAAACTTAAGAATAAAGAATCTATTAAGGTGAAATTTCCATTCATTTCGCTATCAATATTCTTATAGAAGTAAATATAACCTCTTTCGGAACCCACTAGTAGTGAAAATTCACCAGTGCTATCCAACACCGTTAAAAAGGGAGAACTATAGCCTGTTAAATCTCCTACTTTTTTTACATCAACGCCTCCAATGTTATTACCAATTAAGGTGAATTCTGCAACAGTTTTACTTCCAATATTTTTATAATAATTTAAAGTGCCATCTCTTTCTCCAATTAATAAATCCAATAAACCATCACAATTGACATCTACCAATTGTGGTGTGCTGTTTCTTCCAACATCAATGCCTTTATAAAATGGAGCTGCTAAAACAAAATTTGCAGGATTTCCACTAGTAGCGGTATTCACAAAATAATATAAATTTCCTTCACTTTCACCAATCAATAAATCTTGGTCTCCATCTCCATCTAAATCGCCAAACGTAGGATAAACACCTAATAAACCATAAGAAGAAATGTTGACATAATCTCTCGTTATTAATTGAAAAAAAGGAGTAGTTGCTGTTCCTATGTTTTCGTAAAGCGAAAGATTAGAAGTATAAGGAGAACCAAAGTTGTAATAACCAAAATTTCCAATGACTAAATCTTGAAGTGAATCGCTATTATAATCAAAAAATACAGGATTAGCACCTTCACCAACTTCAATCATTCCATTTTGTAAAAATGCATTTGATACAAATGAAAAATAAGGAGAACAATCGGTATTGGTATTTTCATAATACCACGAACCCGTAAAATTTTCTGAAACATGCAAGGCATTTCCTGCTGCTAATAAATCTCGTTGCCCATCGTTGTTTACATCTACATGAAAAGCTGAAGGAAACGTATGGAGGTCTAAAGGAAAATCTGGTGGGTAAACAACATCTACGTTAGACATTGCTGCAGTAGTACTATTTCCTCCATTAGTTAGCATATAAGCTTTTGTGCAGGTTACATCTCCAATAATTACTTCCATATCATTGTCACAATCTAAATCGAGTGCTAATGTGGTAGAACCAGCATGAAATGCTTTGTCAGTTTTACCTAAACCGCAGGTATCAAGTGTAACCGAGCAATCTCCAAAAGCTTCTTCAAACTTCCCCCAACAACTATCTTGTAGGGTATATAACAACGAATCTGGTGTTCCATAAGTTTCTATAGAAAGGTTTTTATAATATTCCATTAAAGCACCAGAAAATTCAAAAGTTAAGATATCTACATCACCATCGCCATCCATATCTTTAATTGCTGGCAAATCCCATTCGCTAATAAAAATAAAGGAACCATCAGCAAGAAGTAAGGTGTCCACTAATGTAAATTGTAAACCGTTAACAACCGTATAATCATTTCGGTAAACTTTTACACCAGTATAAGCTGAAGTATAAATATCTTTTTTTCCGTCTCCGTTATAATCTACTAACAAAGCCCAGCCCCTTATTTCTGGGAATTTGGTTTGATATTCAGGAGCATGTTTGTAATCAATAATATTGGGAGTACCACCATTTAAAAATGTAATGATTCTATTCCCACTTCTATCAAAAACAAATAAATCTAAAATTCCATCACCATTTAAATCAATATCAGAAAATTGTGGATTGTTTAAACCTCCAGCCCAAGGGTAGTTTAGGGTGTTATTAGCGATAACTACAGGAACAGAGTCCCAACGAGAAAAATTAGATTGAGCAAATAAGGATATAGTTGAAAAGAACAGAAAAATAATGACATTCGAAATACCTATAACTTTAACTAAACCAGAAGAAATGTTCCTATTCAGAATCATCGATTAAATTTAATTATTTTTTGTTGTATTACAGGTTTTCCATTTTGATGAACATTAATAAAATAGATTCCTCCAGTTAATTCAGCGATGTTAATTTGATGAGTTGTATTGGTTGAATTAATTTGTATTTGTTTAGCACTAATTACTGTTCTTCCTTTCACATCCAAAACACTTATGTAGAGTTCTAAATTTTTGTTGGAGTTAAAATCGATATTTACGACATCTTTTGCTGGTAAGGGATAAACTTTTTCGATGGTAAAATCAGGAGTAGCATTCAATTCATTTATACCAACTGTTCCTTCATAAAGTACTAAGGTGTCAGTGTATATGTTATCTCCAGAAGGAGCATTATTTCCATTTGCGGCAACAAATGCAACATAAAAAGTAACTGTTCCTGCTCCAGCCGAAGGAGCTTTCCAGTTAAACATCCAATCGTGCATGTTCGACATTACAGGTTGTACTGCTCCTGTTGCAGTTTGTTCAGCATAATCAAAACCTCCGCCAGAAATAAGTTGCGTGTTGGTGGGCTCAGTAATCGTTATAGTTCCTGCATTTAATCCACTAGTTAGTCGGGATACAGCTTGAAAACCGCCTTTTAGTTTTGTAGTATCAACGATGTAAGGCATCATATCATAACTTGAATCTGGAAAGTAAAAATTTCCAGCTGGAATCCCTCCCATGATGGTCATTTCTCCAAAACCAGTACCAGTATTTGGAGTGCCTCCATGACAAGCTGGACTAGCAAAGCAAGTATTTTCACCAGGTGCATTAGTATTTCCTGCAGGTGGACCAGATACATAGGAGCTAATAACTAAGGATAAACCAAAAAGAATAGCAATCATTGGTAACAAGTAATAACTGATAATTTTTTTCATAACAATGTATTTTTTAACTTATTGATTAAATCATTTAATCAAAATGAAAGCGTAATATCAAAGTTAGTAAAAAGATATGAAATAATGATAAATGAAAGTGAGACGAACCGTTATTTTTTCTATCAGTAGTTATTTTTATACCGATAGTTTTTTGAATAATAACTTATTTTTTTATCTTATTTTGGATGAGATAAGTTATTTTTTGAAAACAAAATACCTCATTAGCAAAAAATTATAAAACCAGCCAATGGCTATTGCGGTTACTAATTTTGATAGTTTATAATCGATAAGAAACCAATCGGTTAATAAAAAAACAAAGGAAGTATTAAGTATTAAACTACCCATAGAAACGATAGAATATTTAAACATTTGGTTTTTTAAACTGTTTTTTGAACCTGAAAAAGCCCAATAACTGGAGATGAAAAAGTTAATTAAAGTACCAGCAAATGCACCTAACGTAGTAGAAAATACATACCAAACATGAAATGCTTCGGTAAGAATAATAAGCACACCAAAATCGGCAAAAGTAGCAACTACACCAGCTATTTGGTGTCGAAATAAATTACTTAACCAATAGTCTTTTCTCATAAAAAGCGAACAATAATGAGTAATAAGATATTGGAATAAATTCCAGCCAACATATCATCAGCCATCACACCAAGACCTCCATTAAAATTTTCCATTTTTTTAATTCCTAATGGTTTTAGGATGTCAAAGAAACGAAATAAAATAAAACCAATTAAAATTGTTAACCAAGTAAGTGGAACAAATAACATGGTTATCCACATGCCTATTACTTCATCAATTACAATAATTGAAGCATCTTTTCCTAATTCATTTTCGAGTTGATTACTAGCAACAATTCCAACAATTGTAGTAATAATAATTAATCCAATAAATAAAATTGGGGTGGATGTTGTTGAAAGTAGATTGAATTTTTCAAAAAGCCATAAACTAGTGCAGGCAACAATTGCTCCAGCAGTTCCAGGAGCAAATGGCGAATATCCTACACCAAAAACTGTTACAAAAAAAAGGGATATGAATCTCATGGGACAAAAATAAAAAAGGCTGTTACTTTATTAAAGTAACAGCCTCTATTTTATAGCTATAATTAATCTTCGTAATCTAATCCTAAATGAGTAATCAACTCTTCGCCTTTTAAATGACGTAGCGTATTTTTAAGCTTCATTTCTTGTTGAAAAATATCATGGATGGGTAACAATTCTGGTTTAATGGTTTGAGGTGATTTAAAGAAAAAAGACAACCATTCTTGAACGCCACACATTTCTGCTCTTTTTGCTAAATCTAAGAAAATAGCTAAATCTAAAACAAGCGGTGCTGCTAAAATGGAATCTCTACATAAAAAATCTACTTTTATTTGCATTTTGTAGCCTAACCAACCAAAAATATCTAAGTTATCCCAACCTTCTTTGTTGTCACCATGAGGAGGGTAATAATCTATTCGTACTTTATGGTATAAATCTTTGTATAAATCAGGATTTTTTTCAGGTTCAAAGATGCTATCTAAAACGCTTAATTTAGATACTTCTTTAGTTTTAAAACTAGCTGGGTCATCTAAAACTTCACCATCTCTGTTTCCTAAAATGTTGGTAGAAAACCAACCTGCAACTCCTAAAGATCTTACTTTTAATCCAGGAGCTAAAATGGTTTTCATTAAAGTTTGACCAGTTTTAAAATCTTTACCACAAATAGGTACTTTATTTTCTTTTGCTAGTTTTACTAAAGCAGGAATGTCTGCAGATAAATTTGGAGCACCGTTGGCATAAGGAATGCCTTCTTTAATGGCTGCATATGCATACAACATACTTGAAGGAATATTAGGGTCATTGTTTTTCATCCCTTCTTCCAAAGCTTCGATGGTTTGGTGTACTTTTGTTTGCTCAATATAAATTTCTGTAGAAGCAGTCCAAACCATTACCAATCTATCGCAATTATTTTTTGCTTTAAAATCTCTAATATCTTGTCGTAAAGCTTCGGCTAATTCAAATTTATTATTTGCCTTTTTAATGTGTGTTCCGTTTAATTTGGTAACATATTTGTTGTCAAAAACTGCTTTCATTGGTCGAATGGCTTCCAATTCAGGTTTTAATTGTTCTAGAAGGTATCTGTCCAAAACGCCAGCATTTTGGGCCGATTCATACATGTTTACATCAAAAATATCCCAACCTCCAAAAACGATATTTTTAATATCAGCTAATGGAATAAAATCTTTGATTAGTGGTGTATTGTTGTCTGTTCTTTTACCCAACCGAATTGTACCCATTTGGGTTGTTGAACCTATTGGTTTAGAAATTCCTTTGTTTACTGCAAGTGTACCAGCAATAACTGTTGTTGCTACTGCACCCATACCAGGTAAAAGAATTCCTAATTTTCCTTTGGCACTTGCGATGTCTTTACTCATGTTTTTTAGTTTTATATTTTTATAAATTTAAGAGGACAAATATAGTAATTCAAATGGTTTAAAAATGAATTTTTTCAACAATTTGATATAATTTAGGGATTAAGTTAATTTCTAGAATTACTCTTTTTTTAATAACTCTTTTTTGGTGTAGAGTAACCGCTGAATCGCAGTTATATTAGCCATAATAGAAACAAATGTTATAGGTAAGGTGAAAATAGAAATTGTTTCAAAAATGGTAAAGTTAGTATTTGGAAAATGAAAAATAAAGGATCCAAAAAAGAAATGAACAATGCCACAAATCATGGCAGCCATACCAATAGTAACAACTCTAGCAGGTCGTTGCATCATGCCTATACTACAATTTATTTCTAAGGCTTCTGCTCTTGCTCTAGTGTAACTTACCATCATAGAACCAATTAATGCAACAAAAGCAAATAAAGAACTCATAAAATAATTTTGTGAAATTAGGAAGTAACAAATGCCTAAAAACATAACCAATTCACTATATCTATCAATAACAGAATCGTAAAAAGCACCAAATTTTGAGGATAGATTTCTTATTCTTGCCAATCTACCATCCATCATGTCAAAAAGCCCAGCAATAAGGATGGTAAAACCTCCCCACCCCACAAAGGTCATGTCTGTTCGGTCTGGCTGTTCAGCTCCGATAATGAAAAGAATTGCAGCCAATATATTTAAAAACAACCCAAAAGAAGTAATCATGTTAGGGGTAACTCCTAATTTATACATTAATTGAATAAAAGGGTTTAAGATATTATAGATGACTAATTGTGCTTTACTTTCTTTTGCCATTTATTTAAGTAATGTGTTTAATTAATTCGAATTTAATGGCAAAAATAGACAAAAGATTAGTTTGTATTTTATTCGATTGTCATTATATTTTTCCCCTCTCTCGCAGGCATTTGCTTGTGAGCTATTTCAACATAACAAATCCACATCTATCCATCCTTTTTGTCTTGAATAATCAATCGCCTCCCACTTTCTGAAGTCTGAAGTGAGTTGGAAGCTACAGACCTCATAATAGCTCAAATTTTAACATATTTCAAACATAGCAATTAAAATTCATTTATTTTTAATTCTTTATTGATTTTGCTCACAAGCAAATGCCTGCGAGAGAGGGGTTCATTAAACTACTTGAAAACGCTGTAAAAGACGAAAATTGTTTACTAAATTATAAACCTAAAGGAAATCCTCGTGAAATCGTTAGTAGAGTAAAAAAGCAAAAGACAACAATGTAATAATACGGCTATGTACGTATTTTTATTCAATGTTAATTTTATTGTCATTTTTGATGAAAAATGGGTAATTTTTTTTATTTAGTTACAGTTTGATAGTTGCTAAATTAAATTCAGCATAGCTAATAAAAAAAACAGTTTAAAATATGAATAAGTTCATGCTTATTAAAAAAAATAAACATTACATTTGAAAGTATAAACTATAAACAACACAATATGGAAACAATAGTGGATAAAAGTGGTTATTTGTTTGAGTTAGGGGAGATTTATAAATTTAAAGACCTTATAGAAATAACAGACAAAGCAATCATTAAAGAAATAATTGTGGATGGTGATGAACAATCGATGGCTTATTACAACGAATTTATTAAGTTGGTGGCGATGGAAGCAGCTCACGAATTGAACAAAACAGAGTTTCGCAATTTAAAAAATACGTTGATTGCTAATATGAAAAAACACTTGCAGAGCAAATAAATAAACCAACTCATCCGATGAGTTGGTTTATTTCATTAAAAAATTAAAGTCAGCACCAACTTTTAGTTCATAAAACTCCTGTTGGTACTTAAAAATTCGTATTTCTTTTTCTCCAATTAATTGGATGTTATTCTCATTGATTTCCAATACACTTCCTTCTCTTAAGCCAACAACAGTTATCTTTTGGTTGACTTCCAAAAACTCTAAAATACGTTGTTCTCTAGTTTCTCCATTATGTCCGGGAGGGTTGCCATGTAGGTAATGCGGATTAATCTGAAAAGGAATAAAATTTAATGCGTCAAAAGAAGGTGGTGCAACAATTGGCATATCGTTGGTAGTTTTAAT
>PFUQ01000061.1:4629-8874 GCA_002790175.1 Flavobacteriales bacterium CG_4_9_14_3_um_filter_32_8 | reverse complement strand
TTTTACAAGTAGAATATTATCTAAAAAGAACCATGGAGTTATCGTAGCATTTTGAGTAAAACGAATGGTTGTACTCGTACTGGTAGCATGAAAAGTTAGCGAATAACTTCCCGCAGAAGAAATAGGTAAAGAAGTTATAACAGTAGTTCCATCTAAAATTTCTACTAAACCACACCAATAATAATTGGCTAAATCGCCAGTAAATGTTAAGCGTTGGCATTTTAGAAGGGGACTTCCACCAGTAGTCGGACACGGTAGTGATATGATTTTAAAATTCATCTAACAAATATACACAATCCTTTATTTATTATGTTTATTCTGATCAGTCAACTGACTGACAGAAATAAATTTTAGAGAAAGATTATTTTATTACTGCAACTTCCGAAAATCAGATTTATAGTCAAAATATTGTTGTGAAGTAAGTTAGTTGTAAATCCAAAACAATACCGATTTTTTCTTGTTTTTTAGAATTTCATCCATTTCAATCATTAGTTGGTTAGCAATAGACGGACAACCCCAGCTTTCTACAATTTCATTGGGATAAACTTCTTCTTCTTCAATAATATCCCACGAATGAAACACAATCACCCTTTCATAAGCTTTATTATTGGTGCTTTCTAATCCGTGTAACTTGTAACTATAATTAACTCCAAAAGTGCTGTAAACTCTTTTTCCTAATTTGTATTTACCCAAAGAGGAACAATGGCTATTGGGAACATTACTAAAATTTGATGGTGTTGTTTCATTACAAGTCCCATGGCTGCAAACACCTGATTTTAAAATAGAATCTCCTTTAAAATCCCATAAAAACAATCTTTTTTTGCCCGAATGAATTTGCATATCTACCAAAATGCAGACCTCCAAATCCATGTTGTTTTTTATGCAATAAGCTTTTGCGAGTTTGGCTTTATCTTTCAATCTTTCCATTGTTTTTACATCTGGACTAGAACTGCTTGCTGTTAATGAAAGCAACAACAACAGAATCGTGCTTAATTTTTTCATGTTTTAAGATTTCGTGAATACCACTATTTTATTTCAAATACTGTTTTGATTTCGTACCTCAACTTAATCTCTGGTACATTTTCGAAATACTCGCCTCCACTACTCGATTTACTGTAGCTTAATACAGAATTGCTATACATGTTTGTTTGCTGCTGACCGTACCAATTGTTGTTGTTATTTATTTCTTGTAGTTCCTCCACTTGCATTAGCCTTCCTACTTCTTCATCAACTGCTGCTAACAAATAGGTTGCTTTCGCTTTTGCAGCTTTTATTGCTTCAATTTTTACTTCTTGTCTAAATTTTTGAATGTCTTTATTTGAGGTTGTTTTAATTCGTATGCTGCTGATGTACTCTTTGTCTAAATCTCTTACCAGCTTCATAAAGTCTATTTTACAATTTAATTTTAACACATAGGTCTTGGATTGTCGAGAATCATGACGGTGACACCACCAATAATACCAGTAAAATGAAGCAGTAGAACTGTTAAAAATTATTTTGTCATTTTCAATGTCATTGCCTAATAACAGTTTCATAAATGCTTTTTCAATGGTTGACATATCATTCCAACCACCTTGTTCGGATAAGGTAATTTCCAACTCAATTTCATCTGGAGGAACAGTTATTTCTGCACTTCCTGTAACTGTAATTATTCTTTCTCTTTCTTGTGATATCTCTATTGCGTTTACTTGAAATAAAAGAGAAACACAAACGATTGTTAATGTTATTTTCTTCATAATTTTTAGTTTTAATAATGATTAAATTTTCAACTAAACTACACGAGAAAAAAAGGCAATTCAACCTAGAATTAGGGAACTGGAAGTTAGCTAGAGTAAACTAACCGTTTGAGCTAGTAAAACCATATTTAAGGATTTAAAACCCTTGCGAAATAAGGTTTTAAGCAAGATTTTCATTTTTCTATTCGCCAAGAAGTTTGTACTTTTATCAACTATTAGGTTATTTATCTTGATTAAAAAGTTAACATATTACTTTGTTTTATTAGTGCTAATTGTTAGTTCGAGAGAACTTTATGCACAAGAAGAAGATAATTTTCCACAAAAAAAACTATCGAAGTCGAGTAGTTCCTATGACAAACCTTATTCAAAAATTAACGAAGCCAAAAAAAAGTTAGAAGAAGCCAACCAACTTTTTAAGAAAGAACCAGAAAAAGCATTAGACTTAGTTCACGATGCCCTTTTAATCGCTATCAAAGAAAATTATTTAAACGAAGAAGCCGATGCATACCGTTTACTCGGACAGTTTAACTTTGAATTGAAAGAATATAGTATTTCGTACAAAAACTACAGCAAAGCAATAGACATTTACAATAATCTTAAATTAATTTCTACCAAAAATTTCTATTACACCGATGTTTTGTATGCCTGCTATTATCCAACAGGAAAATCGGCAGAATTAGCTGCTGATTATGAAAACAGTTTAATTTTTTACGGTAAGTATTTAAAAACTGCCAAAAGCATAGCTGATGAAGTGAAAGCACAAACTGCTCTTGGTGATGTTTACTTAAAAAAGAAGGATTTTAACCAAGCCGAACAATTTTATACCGATGTGCTTCATTTGGAAAAAAAGAGAGACCATAAAGAAGGAATAATTGTCCTCAATTTAAAATTAGGTGAATTGGAGCAGTTAAGAAAAAACGATACGAAAGCGATTGAATATTATCGAACATCGCAAAATACAGCCATCCAAATTAATGATGATAAAGCAGTAAATGAAGCTTATGGCAATATCTCCGATATTTATCAAACTCAAAACAAACTACAAGAAGGGGTGGAAATTAATCAGGAAGCCTTAAACTATAACCAAAAAAGAAACAACAAAACCGAAGCCTCTAAAAATAACATT
This sequence comes from Flavobacteriales bacterium CG_4_9_14_3_um_filter_32_8, assembly GCA_002790175.1. GTDB lineage: Bacteria > Bacteroidota > Bacteroidia > Flavobacteriales_E > Vicingaceae. The sequence goes on along the minus strand of PFUQ01000061.1, from coordinate 6,012 downwards.
GATATTGGTAACTTTTTAATTAGTCAGAACAATGATAATGAAGCTATCCAATACTTACAAAATAGTATAAAAATAGCTAACGAAACAGGTGATATTCAGAATAAAAGTAAAGCTTTTGAGGCACTTTCAAAGGCATATAATAATACTGGACAGGAGTCGGAAGCCATGAAAAAATACAAAGAGTATTTGATTTTAGAAGATTCCATTTATAGAATTAGAGAACGCCAGTTAAAAGAACAAAACCTGAAAGGAGAGTTACTCGAAAATGCTCAAAACAAACTTTCGTTGTTGGAAAAAGACAAACAACTCAACGAAAATACCATCGAATTGCTCCGAAAAGAAAGGATAATTCAAGACGAATATATCACTAAACAAAAAGTAATTTCCTATTCGTTAATTTTAGGAATACTCATTTTGTTAATTACCTCGTACCTTGTTTACCGCAGTAACAAAGAAAAAAACAAAGCCAACAAAATGCTGGTGTTAAAATCGTTAAGGGCACAAATGAATCCTCATTTTATTTTTAATGCATTAAATTCTGTCAACAGTTTTATCTCTAAAAACGATGAACGGGCTGCCAATCGTTATTTGTCAGATTTTTCAAGTCTAATGCGTGATGTGATGGAAAATTCTCAAGAAGATTTTATTTCCTTAACCAAAGAAATAGACATTTTAAAGATGTACTTAAAACTAGAAAACCATCGTTTTAAAGAAAAATTCGATTACTCTTTTGAGGTAGATGAAGTCATCAATACTGAAGAAGTTGTAATTCCACCCATGCTCATTCAACCGTACATAGAAAATGCAGTTTGGCACGGCTTACGGTACAAAAAAGAAAAAGGATTTTTAAAAGTAACCATTTCTCAACACGAAACTGCCATCGTTATCGTGATAGAAGATGATGGAATAGGACGAAAAAAATCGCAAGAAATAAAAACGGAAAATCAAAAAGTATTACAATCTACTGGATTAAAAAATATCGATTCGCGTTTAAAAATTATTAGTGAAATTTATAAAGCCAAGTTAGACGTTAAAATTGAAGATGCTGATGCAATCAATCATACAGGGACAAAAGTAACTATCCATGTTTTTCAAGAAAATTTTATCAAAAACGAAATCATATAAACCATGAATACCCTACTAAAAGCAATAATAGTTGAAGATGAAGAAGCCAGCAGGACAACGCTCAACAACTACCTTATCAAATATTGTAAAGGCGTTAATGTGGTGGCAATGGCAGATTCTGTGAAAACAGGTTTAGCAGCCATCAAAGAGCACCATCCTGATGTCGTTTTTTTAGACATTGAAATGCCTTATGGTAACGCATTCGATTTGTTAGAAGCATTAGATGAAATTTCGTTTGAAATTATTTTTGTTACTGCT
>PFUQ01000061.1:0-4619 GCA_002790175.1 Flavobacteriales bacterium CG_4_9_14_3_um_filter_32_8 | reverse complement strand
ATGCCATTAAAGCCCTTAACTTAAGTGCTGCCTACTACATTCTAAAACCTATTGATATTGATGAATTAGTACTGGCAGTAGAAAAAATTAAGGAACACAAAAAAGAAGACAACAACGAGTTTCATACCAAAATTTTGATGGACAACATCAAGACTAATAACATACAATATAAAAAAATAGTATTGCCACAACTAGATGGTTTTGAAGTCATCAACATCAACGAAATTATTAGAGCCGAAGCCGACGATAATTACACTAACTTTTTTTTAACCAATGGCAAAAAATACTTGGTTTCTAAAACGTTAAAATATTTTGATGAACTATTAACGGAGTTTGACTTTATTAGAACACATAAATCGCATTTGGTTAACTTGCAGTACATTACCAAATACATTAAAGGCAAAGGCGGACAAGTACGAATGATAGACGATAGTTACGTGGATGTTTCTGCTACTAGAAAAAATGAATTGTTGGAACGATTTAAATGATGAAAAAATACTGTATCATATTAGTTTTGTTATCTTTCAGTTCAGTAAGCTTTTCTCAAACCTACCTTGGAGGAGAAATTGGATATTATCAATCTAAAGAATTTATTAAAGGGACATACATTTTGTCTGGAATCAGATTTGAGAAAAAATTCCCTGACAAGGCTGCTATTTCCATTGAAGAATTAGTTGAAAAATTCTCTCAGAACTCTTCTTATTACGATAGGAGTGCAACATACTTAAAAACTGTAATTGGGTTTGATTTAAATATTGGGAATAAAATCTATTTACTTATAGGAGTTGGCGTTGCTCCAAAAATTTTAATTCAAAATAAAGATTATGCCTCCAATCCCAAATCGTTTATTCTAGACGGTAAATTAAATATTGGTATTGGATACCATTTATCACCAAAACTTTTCACCTCTTTATCATGCCAATATCACTTTAATATAACACCTTACAATATCTATAATTGGCCAGATCATTTTGGAGGTAGCACTCCATATAAAGAGTATAACAAGCTATTATTCTTACAACTAAACATCAACTACATCTTAAACTTAAGCTCAACTAAAGAGTAGATATCCTTTTCAACATTTGTTCACATCTTTATTTGACTATACTTAAAAGGCTTTCTACCTTCGCTTTCTTAAAACAAAAAAAAATGAAATTTTTTATCGACACCGCCAATTTAGAACAAATAAGAGAAGCCCAAGATTTAGGAATTTTGGATGGAGTAACCACCAACCCATCATTGATGGCAAAAGAAGGAATAAGTGGTTACGATAATGTAATGGCACATTACAGAGCCATTTGCGAAATTGTAGATGGTGACGTGAGTGCCGAAGTAATTGCAACCGATTTTGAAGGAATGGTGAAAGAAGGTGAAAATTTAGCCGTATTGCACCCACAAATTGTCGTTAAAGTTCCCATTACAAAAGAAGGCATCAAAGCCATTAAATATTTTTCTAACAAAGGAATCAGAACCAATTGCACGTTGATATTTTCTTCTGGACAAGCATTATTAGCTGCAAAAGCCGGAGCAACCTATGTTTCTCCATTTATTGGTCGTTTAGATGATATCTCTACCGATGGCATTGGTTTAATAGCTGACATTCGATTAATTTTTGATAACTATGGTTATGAAACACAAATTTTAGCGGCATCTGTTCGTCATACCATGCACATCATACAATGTGCTCAAGTTGGAGCTGATGTAATGACTGGTCCATTAAGTGCAATTTTAGGCTTATTAAAACACCCCTTAACCGATAGTGGCTTGGCTCAATTTTTAGCCGACCATGCAAAAGTGAATGAATAAGAGGATGGAAGAAACCTCAAATCTCAAAAAAAAATAACAAATAACAAATCTCAAATCGTAATCCGTCAGCTGACGGACGAAGTCCGAAGTCGGAAGAAAAATCAAATAAATAATAACCAATCCAAAATCGTAAATCATAAATCCCAAATCGTAAACCTCAAACCCTAGAAAATGCTCATTCAAATACACCCCGATAATCCTGATAAAAGAAAAATAGATCAGGTAATTTCCATCTTAAGAAAAGGAGGAATTATTATCTATCCTACCGATACCGTTTACAGTATGGGTTGTGATTTAACCAATAAAAGAGCGGTAGAACGAATGGCTCAGATTAAAGGGATTAAAATTGAGAAAGCCAACTTTTCACTAGTTTGTTACGATTTAAGTAGTATTTCGGATTATACAGTGCAATTTAGTAATCCCATTTATAAAATGATGAATCGAGCTCTTCCTGGTCCTTTCACCTTCATTTTAAATGCCAACACTAACATTCCTAAACTTTTTAAATCCAATAAAAAAACCATCGGGATTAGAGTGCCTGACAATAATATTGCTCGAACAATTATTCAAGAATTAGGAAATCCTTTAATCTCAACTTCGGTGCATGATGAAGACGAAATTTTAGAATACATTACCGACCCAGAGTTAATTCATGAGAAATATGAGAATGTGGTGGATGTTGTGATTGATGGAGGTTATGGAAAAAACGAAGCTTCTACCATTGTTGATTGTACAGGTGAAGAACCAATTATTATTCGAGAAGGAATTGGCGATTTAAGTTTGATTTAATAATTTCTCATTCAAAAAGAATTTATTTAATTTTTTGGTATATTTTTGTGTAGCAAACTAAAAAATAAATTGCTATGAAAAAACTTTTACTTTCTATTTCAACCCTAATTTTTGGGTTTTCTTCTTATGCTCAATACGAAGGATTCGAAAACTGGACACTTAATAGTGTTCAAACTTTAGATGATTACAATACTCCTGCAAATGACAGAGGAATTGAAGGAGCACTTGCCTCATATCCAGTAGCTGACCCATTTGTGGGAATGCTATCAATAAAATTGGAATCTGTTTTAGGATCCGCTGGAGATACTATTTTTGGTTATTTTATAGATGGTGATCCAGATTCTCAATCTCCTGGTCAGCAAGTAACAATTGGTGCTGTAGATAGCATTGTTGGTTGGTATAAATATAATCTTTTACCCGGTGATTCTGCAGGAATACTTTGTATGACTACTTTTTTAAGTTCACCATCTGGAGGAGGAGTTTATTATGTTACTGGTTCACAAGCTACTTGGAAAAGATTTGCTTATTATGTTGGAGCACCAGCAGCCGACTCTTTATTACTAGGAGGTTTTGTTGGCGATCCTTTAAATAATTTTTATGGTATACCTGGTTCATGGATTCAGTTCGATAACATTCAATTAAAAGGACCAAGTGGTTCGATGAATGTTCTTAACTATAGTTTTGAAAACTGGTCACCAGTTTCTTGGGAAGAACCTACTGGATGGATGACTGGGAATGTTTGGTCTATTGGTGAACCAGTCATGCCAATTGTTAAAACAACCGATAAACACTACGGAAATTATGCTTTACAATTATCAACTATTCAGAACGCACAAGGAGATACACTTTGGGGAGCTGCAACAAATGGCGTATGGGGACAAAATGGATCTGAGGGTGGTGAACCTTTTAGTGGATCACCTATCTCTGTTGAATGTTATTATAAATATGCTCCAGTTAGTGGTGATAATGCCAGTTTAGGAATTCAGTTTAAACAAGGTGGTATTATCGTTGGAAATTATGGAAATGGTTTTTCAAATACAACAAGTTCTTATACACTTTGGAGTCAAGCAATTACTCCTATAACGCCAGACTCAGTTATTATATCAGTTTGGGCTGGAAACCAAATTGGTAGTCAATTTAAAATTGATGATATTAATTTTATTTTCCCAGTAGGAATAGCAGAAGGATTGACTGTTGAAAGATTGGTTGCTTACCCTAACCCAGCAAGTGATGTTCTTAAACTGAAATTTACCATTGAAAATGAAAACGAGGTAAGTATTCGGTTAATTGATGCTTTAGGAAAAGAATTAACTACTCGTTCTTTAGGTTCTTTATCTGCGGGTACTTATAGAGAATCTTTTAATACTTCCAACTTTTCGAGTGGTGTTTACTTTATTGAATTTACCCTAGGTAATGAAAAATTGGTAAAACGATTTGCTATAAAATAAGTTGCAACTCATTTTTATTGAAAAGGCTTGGTTTTGAAACCAAGTCTTTTTTTTTATTAAAACATATCGCGTAACCCTAAAAAGTGACCTTTTAAAAGAAAAATTGAAAATTATTTGCGTAATCAATTGCTTTTCAATAAATTCGATTGTTACTTAATTTTTTGTAAATTAGTTCTATGAAAACGCTCCAACATTTCCTAATTACCTTGTTAGCCCTATTAATAATAGGCTTTTTTGGTTGTAGTAAAGAGAGCACCAGTGTAGGTGTAATTGTTTTTGAAAAAGGAACAAACAAATCTGCGGTGGGCATACCAGTTAATTTTGGCTACTCATCAAGTGGAGGCGTATTTTCTAGCCAAATAGTAGAACAAACCAAAACTACCGATGCCAATGGTAGAGTAAGTTTTAAAGGAGAGGATAAAAAAGTAAGCTATAGTGTAGGCTACCCTAATGGGCTGGATTATTTTGGTGATGGCACCAGCCTCAACCAAAACGAGCACAACACCATATTTTTATACACCTATCCCTTTGCCTATGTGCGAGTACACGCCAAAAATGTAAACCCTTTTGATAGTA
>PFUQ01000029.1:5099-8890 GCA_002790175.1 Flavobacteriales bacterium CG_4_9_14_3_um_filter_32_8 | reverse complement strand
TTCTCTTGCTGAGCTAAAACAATTAAAAAATAAATGAGGGTCGAATTTTCAGAAAAAGCTAACTCTCAATTTAATAGGTGGTTGGTTGATGACAAGAAAATATATGTTAAAATTATTGATTTAATTGAGTCTATTGCTAATACTCCATTTAAGGGAATAGGAAAACCTGAGTCATTAAAAGGTAATTTAAGTGGTTTTTGGTCGAGGCGAATAAATATTGAGCATAGATTGGTTTATAAGATAGAAAAAGATGTGATTTATATTGTTCAATGTAAATATCATTATTAAAAATCCAAGCACAACTAGTTCAAACAAAAAAGAGCCTATCAATTTTGATAGACTCTTAAATTATTCAGCAATAAATTAAGCTTTAGCGGCTTCTTCTTTAATTAAATTTAAAGCCGAACCAGCTCTGTACCAATCAATTTGTTGAGCATTGTAAGTATGGTTTAGTTTTATGGTTTCATTTGTTCCATTCGCATGAGCCAATTCTAACATCAATTGTTTTCCTGGAGCAAAGTCCTTTAAATCAATAAAATTAAACGTATCGTCTTCTTTTATTTTATCGTAATCAGCTTCGTTGGCAAATGTTAGACCTAACATTCCTTGTTTTTTCAAGTTAGTTTCGTGGATACGTGCAAACGATTTAACAATTACGGCAACCACGCCTAAATGACGAGGTTCCATGGCAGCGTGTTCTCTCGAAGAACCTTCACCATAGTTTTGGTCGCCCACCACAATACTTGGAACTCCGGCAGCTTTGTAAGCTCTTGCTGTTGCAGGAACTTCTCCTTTAGCACCAGTTAATTGGTTGACTACTTCGTTGGTTGCACCTCCAAAGGCATTTACTGCACCAATTAACATGTTGTTAGAAATGTTGTCTAAATGTCCACGATACTGTAACCATGGGCCAGCCATAGAAATATGGTCGGTGGTACATTTTCCTTGTGCTTTAATTAACAATTTAGCACCTGTAATATTTAATCCATTCCAAGGAGTAAAAGGATCTAACAATTGCAATCTTGAAGAATCTAGAGCAACCTTTACCACCACTTTACTTCCATCTTCTGCAGGCGCTTGATAACCATTGTCGTCAACTGCAAAACCTCTTGGTGGCAATTCAAAACCTTTTGGTTCAGCTAATTTTATGGCTTCGCCTTTCGAATTAATTAGCGTGTCAGTAATTGGATTAAAATCTAATTTTCCTGAAATAGCAATTGCTGCAACCATTTCTGGTGAGGCAACAAAAGCATGAGTATTTGGATTTCCATCAGCACGTTTAGCAAAATTTCTGTTAAACGAATGAACGATAGAATTTTTTTCTTTCTTCTCAGCACCTGGTCTATCCCATTGCCCGATACAAGGACCACAAGCATTGGTAAAAATTTTTGCAGATTCAAATTTGTTAAACGTATCAATCAAACCGTCTCTTTTTGCAGTAAAATACACTTGTTCAGAACCCGGGTTAATTCCTAAAATTGCTTTTGGTTTTACTCCTTTACTTACCGCATCTTCAACAATGGAAGCCGCTCTAGTTAAGTCTTCGTAAGAGGAATTGGTACAAGAACCTATCAACGCCCATTCAATATCGGTTGGCCAATTGTTTGCTGCTGCTTTTTCTTTCATTTCAGCAACTGGAGTTGCTAAATCTGGCGTAAAAGGACCATTCAAATGAGGAGTTAATTTATCTAAATTTATTTCAATTACTTCATCAAAATAGTTGGAAGGATTTGCATAAACCTCATCATCTCCCGTTAAATGTTCTGCAACAGCATCAGCTAAAGCAACAACATCGGCTCTATTGGTAGCTTTTAAATATCTTCTCATCGAATCATCATAACCAAAAGTAGAAGTGGTAGCACCAATTTCTGCCCCCATGTTACAAATAGTTCCTTTTCCTGTACAAGAAAGTGATTTTGCTCCTTCACCAAAATATTCTACAATTGCACCTGTTCCACCTTTTACGGTTAAAATTCCAGCTAATTTTAAAATAATGTCTTTTGGAGCTGTCCAACCATTTAATTTTCCTGTTAATTTAACACCAATTAATTTGGGCATTTTTAATTCCCAAGCCATACCAGCCATTACATCAACTGCATCAGCACCACCAACTCCAATGGCTACCATTCCTAATCCACCGGCATTTACGGTATGAGAATCTGTTCCTATCATCATTCCCCCGGGAAAAGCATAGTTTTCTAATACCACCTGATGAATAATTCCAGCACCCGGTTTCCAAAAACCAATACCGTATTTATCGCAAACAGAACTTAAAAAGTTAAACACTTCGTTGTTTTCATTGATACCATCTTGTAAATCTTTAGTTGCTCCAATTCTTGCTTGAATTAAATGGTCGGCATGAGCGGTAGAGGGCACAGCCACCTTAGTTCTACCTGCTTGCATAAATTGTAGCAAAGCCATTTGTGCAGTTGCATCTTGCATAGCTACTCTATCAGGTGCAAAATCTACATAAGAATTCCCTCTTCCGTAAGCTTGCTTTGCACTTCCTTCCCAAAGATGAGTGTAAAGAATTTTTTCGGCTAATGTTAACGGTTTACCGACTACCTTTCTTGCTGCCGCAATTCGCTCTGGATACTTTGCGTAAACAGCTTTAATCATTTCAATGTCAAATGCCATAATGCAACTATTTTTTAAAAGTTTATAAATAAAATGAACGCAGCTTATTATGGATAAATACTCTTACCAACGCCAACTTTATCCAAAAAAGGATATCCCAACTTGCTGTAATGAGTTGCGAAATTACACTATTTTCTTTTTTATTTCAATGCATAAACTAAAAAAATTGGCTCCATAGTTAAAACCTAGGCATAAACCTCTCAACTTATAAACTTATAACCTACTTTTGTCTTTATGATTTTAACGGATACGCACACCCATTTATATACCGAACATTTTAATACAGACATCGATTCGGTGATAAAAAATTGCATAGCCAAAGGTGTTAAAAGATTGTTTTTTCCTAACATCGATTCTTCTTCTATTGCTGGGATGATGGCTTTGGCAGAAAAGTATCCTACAACTTGTTTCCCCATGATGGGATTGCATCCAACATCGGTAAAAACAAATTACCTAGAAGAATTAGCAGTTGTTGAAAATTGGTTGGCTAATTATAACTTTTGTGCAGTTGGAGAAATTGGCATTGATTTGTATTGGGACAAAACACTTTTAAAAGAGCAACAAGATGCTTTTAAGGCTCAAATAAATTTAGCTAAAAAATACAATTTGCCTTTTGTAATTCATTGTAGAGATGCTTTTAATGAGATTTTTGAAATTTTAGATGAGTTGAATGACGAAAACATGCGTGGAATTTTTCATTGTTTTACAGGAGATATAGAGCAAGCGAAACATATTATTAATTATGGTGGTTTTAAGTTGGGGATTGGCGGAGTGGTTACTTTTAAAAATTCTGGGTTGGATAAAGTTGTTGAACGACTTGATTTAGATCATTTAGTTTTAGAAACGGACTCGCCTTATTTAGCTCCAATGCCCTATCGAGGTAAACGAAACGAAAGCACTTACCTCTACCTTATTGCAGAAAAAATAGCCGAAATTCATCACACCACTATTGAAACCGTAGCTAAAATAACTACTCAAAATTCTATCAAAGTTTTTGGTTTTTAAACTACATTTGTCATTCAAAATGAACTCAATTCTAATCATATACACTGGCGGAACTATTGGAATGGTTCATGATGAAGAAACAGGTGCATTAAAAACTTTTAATTTTGCTTCTTTATTAGACGAAATTCCAGAGATTAAAAAATTTAAAG
>PFUQ01000029.1:4051-5083 GCA_002790175.1 Flavobacteriales bacterium CG_4_9_14_3_um_filter_32_8 | reverse complement strand
TTCTTTTGAAAATCCGATAGATTCATCAAACATGCAGCCTGAAAATTGGCTACAAATTGCTCAACTCATTTTTGATAGTTATGAAAAGCACGATGGTTTTGTAATTCTTCATGGTTCAGATACGATGGCTTACACCGCTTCTGCATTAAGTTTTTTATTAGAAAATTTAAGCAAACCAGTTATTTTAACTGGTTCTCAGCTTCCAATTGGTGCCATGAGAACCGATGCCAAAGAAAATTTACTTTCCGCCATAGAAATTGCCAGTTTAAAAGAAAACAACAAAGCTGTTGTACCAGAAGTTGCCATTTATTTTGAGTATAATTTATACAGAGGAAACCGTTCTACTAAAGTTAGTGCCGAAGAATTTGCAGCTTTTAAAACTCCTAATTATCCGTTATTGGCAGAGGCAGGAGTTAACCTAAAATTTAACAAGTCTGTTATTTCAAAAGCCAACAATAAATCGTTGATTTTTCACAAAACACTAAATAATCATATTGCTACCATTAAGTTATTTCCAGGAATTACCGAAGAGCAAATCTTTTCTACCATCCAAATTCCTGGATTAAAAGCAATAGTGATGGAAACTTTTGGAGCAGGAAATGCCTCCACTCAAATTTGGTTTATCGACTTATTAATAGAAGCTGTAAAAAAAGGTATCATCATCTTGAACATTAGTCAGTGCGATGGAGGTAGTGTTGAGCAAGGAAAATACGAAACAAGTTTTGCTTTTAATAAAATTGGTGTAATTGGCGGAAAAGACATGACTTACGAAACTGCTGTTACCAAACTAATGTACGTGCTTGGTTTAGGTTTATCGAACCAGAAAACTGCTCAGCTTCTACAACAAAATTTGAGAGGGGAGTTGACGGAGTGATTAATAAAAAAAATCTTTCTAAATCAAAATTAGAAATCTTTAAAATAAGCATTTTTTCATCCCTATAATTCCCTCAAGGGGATATTTTATTTCTTAAACCCAACCAACAACGAAACACAACCATTTGGAACTAAATTTGTTTTTTGAACTGATTTTTC
>PFUQ01000029.1:0-3985 GCA_002790175.1 Flavobacteriales bacterium CG_4_9_14_3_um_filter_32_8 | reverse complement strand
ATTTATAGCATCTGTATCGCTTTTATAGAGCACCTTACGGGTATTATCAAGCACTTTAAATTGAACCTTTCCTATTTGATCTTGAGAACAAACTAGAATTCGGTATTCTTTATTGGCATTAAAAGTTAACTCCACATCAGCAGAATCTCCAGGATTTAATATTGCACTGGTTAATTGTCCGTTGTGCATGTATGGTGCTAACGTTGGTAAACAATAATTTTTTGTATATCGTTTGCACTGAGCATTTGCATCTATATTAAAAATCAATGATGCTATAATTAAACAAAATGTTAGGGTGATATTATTTAATGATTTCATTTCTAATTTTTTCAATGACTACTGCTATTTCAAGAATTGTACTTGTTTCATACGTTAAGGTGCTTCCTCCATCAATTGTTGGAACACCAGTTTGGTTAGAAACAGTTGCCTCATTTTCTTCAATTTTTACTTTATCAAAAGCTGTTTTTAATGGTGTTAATGTTTGACCTAATTTTTTTACATCTTCATTATTATACGTAGCTAAAAGTTCCATTAAGTTAGTTAACGAATATTTTTGTTCTGCAATTTTTTTCATCAATTCTTTGTCTGGATTATCCTTTTTTAAGGCTTTAGTCCCTAAAAACAAACCTTCTACCCATCCGCCAGTGATTATCAAAGCGGATAAGTTGTCTTGACCATTTTCTTTTAAATACGCATCTGCTAACCAAAATGCATCATTAATAATTATCATTAACGAATCTCTGTTGTTCATATTCTCCTCCATGCGTTCCATGGTTGCTTCATCAAAAGCAGAAGTTACTCCTAATCCATCTGACATTTTTTTAGAACAATTCATATAAAACATAGATTCTTGCGTTTGGTCGAATATGTTTGCATAGCTTAAATCAGCACCATAAACACCTAAGTTTATCGCTTTTTGAGTATTAGTAGCATATTTATTTACATTCTCAACAGGGTTGGTAATTTCAGGATTATAAACAGAGCCTGCATTTTGAAAAATAGAGGCTGTTTCTAAAGGAGAAGGAACTGTATGGAAAACCAACTGGGCTTTAGCCGCTCTTTCTGGTGTTAAACTATCATCAACAACTTGGTCGTTACTATCTTCTGTGGATTCAGTATTGCCACTACAAGCTAACAATAGGTTAGATATAAATAAGAGGTAAATAAATTTTTTCATTTTAGTCTTTCTTTTTTCAAATATATAAAATTAATGAGCTAATAACCAATTTTCAGCATTATTCATTTCTACTTCTAATGGAACAGAAAGTTGTACAGCATGTTCCATTTTGTCTTTAACAATGGATTTGATGGCTTCTAATTCTGGTTGATAAACATCAAAAACCAACTCATCATGAACTTGCAATAATAGTTTAGATTTTAATTGTTTTTTCTCCAATTCATGGTAAATATTAATCATGGCAATTTTTATAATATCTGCTGCAGAGCCTTGTATGGGTGCATTGATGGCGTTTCTCTCTGCATGTCCACGAACTATTGCATTGTTAGAATTAATGTCTTTTAAGTTTCGTCTTCGTTGCATAATTGTTTCTACATAACCGTGTTCTTTGGCAAAAATAATATTGTTATCCATGTAGGTTTTTAGTTTTGGATATTGGGCAAAATAGTTATCAATAATTTCTTTGGCTTCGGTGCGGGAGATATTTAAATTTTGTGCCAAACCAAAAGCCGAAACGCCATAAATAATTCCAAAATTAACGGCTTTTGCTTTTCCTCTCATTGCTCTATCCACTTCTTCTAATTTAACACCAAAAACTTTTGCAGCTGTGGCAGTATGAATATCTTCTCCTTTCACAAAAGCGGCTTGCATATTTTCATCTCCACTTAAAGCGGCAATAATTCGCAACTCAATTTGTGAATAATCTGCCGAAAGAATGGTAAAATCTTCATTTCTTGGAATAAATGCTTTCCGTATTTCTTTTCCTTTTTCACTTCTAATGGGGATATTCTGTAAATTAGGATTATTGGAACTTAATCTTCCAGTTGCTGCAACGGTTTGCATGTAATTTGTATGAATTTTCCCATCTTTTTTACTCACCAATTCTGGCAAAGCATCTACATAAGTTGTTTTTAGTTTTTTTAAAGTGCGGTATTCTAAAAGATGTGGAACTATTTCGTGGGTATTTGTTAATTTTGAAAGCACATCTTCTCCTGTTTGGTACTGACCAGTTTTTGTTTTTTTTGCTTTCTCAATAATTTTCATTTTCTCAAAAAGCACTTCTCCTAATTGTTTAGGAGAATCGATGTTAAAATTCTCTCCAGCTAATTCGATTATTTTTGCACTTAAATCAATTAATAATTCATCTAATTCTTTCGAAAAATTGTTAAGTGCAACAACATCTATCTTTATTCCTTCTTTTTCCATAGCTGCTAAAACAGGAATTAATGGAGATTCTATTTCGTCCATCAATTTCTTTAATGTAGCATTCATTTTTGGGGAAAACTCATTTTTTAGTTGAAGCGTAACATCTGCATCTTCACACGCATAATCCACAATATTTTTTGGTGGAATAGCTCTCATGTTCAATTGGTTTTTACCCTTTTTTCCAATCAAGGTTTCAATGGAAACAGGTTTGTAGCCCAAATATACTTCGGCTAAAAAATCCATATTATGCCGCATATCTGGTTGAATTAAATAATGGGCAATCATGGTATCAAACAACTTTCCTTTAATTTGAATGTCGTAATTACTCAACACATTCAAATCGTATTTTATATTTTGCCCTACTTTTTCAATCGCTTCATTCTCAAAAAGCGGTTTAAATTCGTTTAAAACAGCTTTGGTTTCTTCTTGATTTTCTGAAAAAGGAATATAATACGCTTCATGTTGTTTAAAAGCGATAGACAAACCGACAATTTCAGCTTCAAAAGGATTTAAACCTGTTGTTTCTGTATCAAAACAAAACGATTTTTGTTGTGCTAACTCCAAAATTAGCTTTGCTCTTTCCGCTGCTGTTTTAACAAAATGATACGTATGTTTTGTGTTGGTGATGTCTTTTAGTTCCATTGGAATTGGTTCAGTTTCCTGTACTTCAATTTCCGAAACATTGCCAAATAAATCCATTTGTCCACCTACTTGAACCTTAGCTGGAGTAATTTGAATTTCTTTTCCCAACACTCGTTTGGCTAAATTTCTAAATTCGAGTTCAGCAAAAAGTTCGGTAATTTTTTCTTCATCGGGTTCTTCTAAAATAAGCTCTTCGTAAGTGTATTCTAGCGGAACATCTAAAATAATGGTGGCTAATTTTTTAGAGAGCAATCCTTGTTCGGCAAAATTGATGACGTTTTCTTGTTGTTTTCCTTTTAATTCGTGGGCGTGAGCAATTACGTTTTCAACGCTTCCATATTGTTTAATTAATATTTTAGCTGTTTTTTCGCCAATGCCTGGAATACCCGGAATGTTGTCAACGGCATCGCCCCACAAACCCAAAATATCAATAACCTGTAACGGATTGGTTACTTCAAATTTTTCACAAACTTCTTTTACGCCCATTATTTCAGCAGGTTTTCCGTAAGCAGCAGGTTTATAAATAAAAATAGTTGAGGAAACGAGTTGCCCAAAATCTTTGTCGGGAGTCATCATGTAAGTGGTGTAGCCATCTTTTTCGGCTTGTTTTGCCATGGTGCCAATTACATCGTCGGCTTCAAAACCATCTTTTAATAAAATAGGTATTTTAAAAGCTTCAATAATCTTTTTCACATAAGGTAATGCTTTACGAATGTCTTCGGGCATTTCTTGTCGGTTGGCTTTGTAATTAGCAAACTCTAATGAGCGGTTAGTTGCAACAGGAGCATCAAAAACAACCGCAATGTGCGATGGTTTTTGTTTTTCTAAAATTTCTATTAACGTATTGGTAAACCCCAACATGGTGGAGGTGTTTAACCCTTTCGAATTGTATCGCTGGTTGTTTCCAAAGGCAAAATAGGCTCTGTAGATTAATGCAAATGCATCGAGTAAAAAAAGTTT
>PFUQ01000081.1:642-8917 GCA_002790175.1 Flavobacteriales bacterium CG_4_9_14_3_um_filter_32_8 | reverse complement strand
CCAATTGGTCCACCAACTGCCCAACCTAAACCACCACCTATCCATTTACCAAATTTTGCCATTTATTTATTTTTTTACTATTGTACAATAATACAAAATCGTTTTAAATATTTTTTTATGTTAATTTTTTTTTTGAATATTAGCGTTTTCAAAACCTTGCCAAATAATATAGAACCATATCAAATTATTCCTCCTGTTATTAAAAGTGGAACAGTGTATTCTTTTACTACGGATAGTGATGTAATTTACGAAGTCCGTTTTGGGAGGAAACAAAATAACATATTAAACGCCACTATTGTCTTTGGAGTAACCAATGATGAATACGATGGTGAAGAATATAGTTTAACGAACAAAGGTGAAGTTTATAAAGTAATGGCAACAATTGTAAAAATTGTTCAATTATACCGAATGGAGCATCCTAACATCAACCTCTTTGAATATACAGGAGAACAAAGTGATAAAGAAAAAATTAAAAACAGAAATGTACGTTTAGCACTTTACAATCGTTATATAAGAAGAGTATTTGATAATAATTGGATTGTTGAAACTAAAGAAAATAAAGTAATTATTAGAAAAATAAAATAGCTAAAAAAAATGAGTTTACTACTGACATAATGACGGCGAAAATGTTAAATGATGTTAAAAAACATAAATTCAAGCAACTTTTAGCCTTTTTTTTCGTTATTAATATATCAAATAGAAAAAGTTGAGAATAAGATGAATTATAGCACAGTTTTTGAGGGGTGTTAATATAAACAGAGTGAAAGTATTATGAGACAATTAAAAATTACACAACAGATAACCAAAAGAGAAAGTAAATCTCTTGAAAAATATTTGCAAGAAGTATCTAGAGAAGCGATGATTACTGCTGATGAAGAAGTTGATTTAGCACAAAAGATTAAAACTGGAGATGAATTTGCTTTAAATAAATTAGTGAGAGCTAACTTAAGATTTGTTATTAGTGTTGCTAAGCAATACCAAAATACAGGATTAACCCTAGAAGATTTAATTAACGAAGGAAATTTAGGGCTTATTGAAGCGGCAAAACGTTACGACCATACCAAGGGTTTTAAATTTATTTCTTATGCCGTTTGGTGGATTAGACAGAGCATTTTAAAAGCTGCTGCGGATAATTCAAGGACAATTCGACTACCACATAATCGTTTAGGTGAAATTCAAAAAATTAACCGGGCATCTAGCGAATTTGAACAAACAGTTGAAAGAGAACCAACTGATGAAGAATTAGCTGAGATTTTAGATATGGATATTGAAAAAGTTCAAAATTCGAGAAGAATGTCGAAAAAACAAGCTTCTTTGGATGCTCCAATGGCTAATGATGATGACAATAACAGCTTAATTAGTGTTATTGAAGGTGAAAATACTCCTGCACCAAATGATTCTTTAATTCATGAATCATTGTCAACAGATATTGAGAGAACACTTACTTACCTTAAAGGAATGGAAGCAGAAGTAATTCGTTTATTTTATGGTTTGAGTGGAAGAAAAGAAATGACTTTAGAAGAGATAGGGAACCATTTTGGATTAACTAGAGAACGAATTAGACAAATAAAAGAACGTGGGTTGAGAAGATTAAGAAGATTATCTAGAGCTAATAATCTTCAAACTTATTTATAAATTATTTTTTTAAATAAATTATACAAAACACCTTGAAAAATCAAGGTGTTTTTTTTATTTTTAAACTTTACTAATTAAACTATTTATCTATGGAACAAAATTTGTTTCGAAATAGATAAAATAAAGCATTATGAAAAAAATATACTTCTTAGCACTTCTCCTATTTTCTCAACAACTTTTCTCACAATATGTTTCTTCGGGTATTGGTAAATGGAAACTTGGACTCAACATAGGAGCAACATGGCAAACTGCAGATGTAAGCACCGATTTGTTTGATTTAGGTTATGGTGCAACTTTAGAATATGCTTTGCACGAAAAACAAAACAGTTTTTTTGCTTTCTCGTTAAGAGGACGTTTTTTACAAGGGAAAACAACTGGATATGATTATTTAACTCGACAAGAAACTATTAGTAACAATTCATTAATTGGAAGTATAGATACCTCCATCAACTACTCTTTCTCTCCAATTTATTTGAATAACAAAACTTCGCTCAACGAATTTTCTTTAGAAGCAATGTTAAAATGGAATCGGCTTTATCAAAATCATGGAATTCTGTTTTATATCTACTTAGGAGGTGGGTTTACCAGCTATAAAGTAGAAACTGATCAATTAGATTTTGACGGTAGCGTATATAATTATGGTTTTATTAACGAAGGAAATGGAGTAAGTACAGTTGCTGAAATTAAAAATTTACAAGATGGTTCTTATGAAACAGAATTAAGTAACCCCAATTATAATACGTTAGTTTTTACTCCAGCAATTGGTGTTGGACTAGGCTTTAGAATTGTTCCAGGTTTAGATTTTGCGTTGGAACATAAAATCTCTCTTCCTCAAACTGATTTATTTGATGGGCAACAACATCAAACAAACTCCCCCTCTTTTATTCAAGATATTTATCATTATACTTCTTTAGGTCTAATATTTAGCATTGTTCATCCTACCAATCCTGAATCCTACGTTCCACCTGTTGAGCCTATCACGCCTATTACAACAAATACAACACCGACAACAATTAAACCTATCATTACCCTTACCAACCCTATCACTAATTCATTTAACTCCCCTAATTGTAAAGTAGAAATAAAAGCTAAAATTGAAAATGTTACCGATCAAAGTAATATTGAATTTTACCACAATGGAAATAAAGTTTCTTCTTACAACTATTTTTTTTCACCTCCTATTTTCAAATCTACCATCGAATTAGCTAAAGGAAATAACAACTTTAAAATTATTGCTAAGAATGGTCAATTTACAGAAACAAAAGAATTTTCTCTAACTTGCAATAACATTACTAGTATTCCTATTTGCCATAAATTGATTGATGGCAGTTTTGTAACTATTAACATTACTGAAAAAGAATGGGCATCTCATGCTGCTCATGGTGATACAAAAGGAAACTGTCCCGAAAAACAAATTACCATTTGCCATCTGATTCCTGGTGGTGCTGGAAAAACAGAAACTATTTCAATCCCAGAATCAAAATGGGCAATTCATAAATCTCATGGAGACGTGCAAAGTGCTTGCAATGAGAAAGTTTTAATTACCATTTGCCATAATAATCAGGCATTATCAATTGATGAAAAAGATTGGGCATCACATGCAGCCCATGGAGATACGAAAGGAAATTGTCCACAAGTAACTATGATTACCATTTGCCATGTTCCAACACAAGGAAATCAAAGAGTAACAATGAGTATTAAAGAAAGTGAATGGATTACTCATCAAGCACATGGTGATATTATTGGTACTTGCCCAGCAATAGAGCCTACCATAAACATCTGTCATAATAATCCTAATGGAACTAAAACCAATTTAATCGTTCCTGAATTTAAATGGAACGAACATTTTTCGCATGGAGACTCAAAAGGAACTTGTCCAGAAATTCCATTTATTATTTGCCATAACAATCCTTCAACAGGTCAAAAAGAAAATATATCCATCTATGAATCTGGTTGGGCTCAACATGCTGCACATGGCGACATTAAAGGTGCTTGTCCAGTTGTTGAAACGCAACTAACTATTTGTCATCATATACCTGGACAACTTGGTAAAACTCAAACCATAACAATTCCTGAATCAAAATGGCAACTTCATAAATCTCACGGAGACCAATTAGGAGTTTGTATCGTTGAAGAAAAAATAATCCCTATCTGTCATTTTAATACTTCAACAGGAAAGAAAGAAAACATTAACATTAAGGAATCTGAATGGAATCAACATGCTGCTCATGGGGATTCAAAGGGCTTATGTCCAAAACCTGTAAAACAGATTACGATTTGTCATCATATTCCCGGAAATGATGCAAATACTCAAACCATTAGTATTCCTGAAAATGAATGGAGCACTCATCAAGCTCATGGTGACCAATTAGGTGAATGTCCTAAACCAATAAAATACATCATGATTTGTCATCACATTCCTGGAAAAGGTGGTGAAACACAAACAATTAGTATCAAAGAATCTGAATGGAATATTCACCAATCACATGGAGACCAACTGGGGGCTTGTACTGTTGTTGACAATGATATTCAAATTTGTCATCATGATGGTAACACTAAAACTCAAATAACTATTAAAGAATCTCAATGGAATCAACATGCTGCTCATGGAGATACTAAAGGAATTTGCCCTGTTGAAGATAAAAAAATAACTATTTGTCATTATCCTCCAGGAAAAGGCAATAATCCACAAACCATTCAAATAAGTGCTTCTGCTTGGCAAGCTCATCAAGCACATGGCGACACAAAAGGTGATTGTTCTTCAAGTACAGGCAGTCCTGATACCCCAACTAGCACAAAAATGATTATTTGTCATATTCCAAATGAAAAAGGTGCTAGCCCTCAGACTATTCAAATTTCACCTGAAGAATGGTCTGCTCATCAAGCACATGGCGACACAAAAGGTGAGTGTGCTACAAGTTCTGGTAGTCCTGATGCTCCAACTAGTACTAGAATAAATATTTGCCATACTCCAACTGAAAAAGGTGCTAGTCCTCAGAACATTCAAATTTCACCTGAAGAGTGGCCTGCTCATCAAGCACATGGTGATACCAAAGGTGATTGTGCTACAGACAGTAAAAAAAGTACAACTGTTATCAAAGGAAAAAAACCTTAACTCATGAAATTGAATAAAAGTTACTGGAACCAACGATATATTGAGAAAACTACAGGTTGGGATGTGGGAGAAATTACAACTCCTTTAAAAGAATATATAGATCAATTAAAAGATAAAAATTTTAAAATAATTATTCCAGGATGCGGAAATGCTCACGAAGCAGAATACTTGTTTTTAGCTGGTTTTACCAATGTTTTTTTGATAGACTTCTCTCCTATTGCTCTAAATCAATTTATCGAAAGAGTTCCTAACTTTCCTGAAGAACAGCTTATTTGTGATGATTTTTTTAATCATCATGGCAAGTATGATTTAATGTTGGAACAAACCTTTTTCTGTGCTTTAAACCCTGCTTTAAGAAAAAATTATGCACAACATGCTGCTGACATATTAAACCCCAATGGTAAACTTGTGGGGTTATTATTTAATGAAGTATTGAATGTTGACCACCCACCTTTTGGTGGAAACAAAGAAGAGTATTTGACTTATTTTGAGCCTTATTTTACTATAAACATTCTTGAGCCTACTTTTAATTCTATTCCTCCAAGAAAAGACAGGGAGCTTTTTATTAAGTTTACCAAAAAATAATTCGATTGATGCAACGAACAATTTTCCTTTTTTTATATGTGATATTAATTACTTCATTTACTAACGCTCAACCCCTAGTTCACTCACCAGAAAAAGAAATAGACGATTTTTTGTGTACCAAAGGAATAGAAATAGATTCGTGCGACTACCCTTTACTTTACGATGAATTATATAATTGGATAAACACACCCTATCGATATGCTGGAAATACTGCTAACGGCATAGATTGTTCTGGATTAGTAAAACAACTTTACAACAAAATTTATAACATATCCTTATCTGGAGGTTCTAAAGATATTTTTAATCAGGTTATTGCCATTAGCAACATCAATGAATTAATTGAGGGGGATATCGTTTTTTTTAAAATAAGGAAAAATCGTATTTCACATGTTGGAATATTCCTAAAAGATGGTTTTTTTATTCATTCTTCAGTTCAAAGAGGTGTTATTATTAGTCACTTAAGCGAACCTTATTATCAGAAGTATTATTTTTCTGGAGGTCGAATTCTTTAATTATGCTTTCGAATTTAAAAGTAATAGAATTAGCAAGCGTTTTGGCTGGTCCAGATGTAGGAATGTTTTTTGCGGAATTGGGAGCTAAAGTGATAAAAATTGAAAATAAACTTACAGGTGGTGATGTTACTCGCCAATGGAAGAGTGCAAATGAAGATAAAAATTCAACTGTTTCAGCCTATTTTTCCTCAGTAAATTGGAATAAAGAGTATCTTTTTTTAGACCTATCAGATAACAATGACAGAAAACAAGTTTATAATTTAATTAAGAAATCTGATATTATTATTGCTAATTTTAAATCAGGTGATGCTGTTAAATTGGAAATGGATTACATTACCCTTAAAAAAATTAATCCAACTCTTATTTATGGTGAAATAAATGGTTTTGGAAGTGCAACTAATAGAGCCGCTTACGATGTGGTTTTGCAAGCTGAAACTGGATTTATGTCGATGAACGGAACTCCAGAAAGTGGACCTATTAAAATGCCAATTGCATTCATCGATATTTTAGCAGCTCATCAATTAAAAGAAGGTCTTTTATTGGCTTTGCTAAAAAAAGAAAAAACAGGTTTAGGTGCTTTTATTGAAGTTTCTTTATACGATACGGCAATTTCTTCCTTAAAAAATCAGGCAACCAATTGGTTAATGAATAATTTGATTCCTCAACCTATCGGTTCTTTACATCCAAACATTGCCCCTTATGGCGAAACTTTTAAAACCAAAGACCATAAATTATTGGTGCTTGCAATAGGTAACGATAGGCATTTTAAACTATTACTATCAGTTATCAAAGCAACACATCTTATTACTGATAAACGATACGCTAACAATCAATTAAGAGTACAAAATAGAACTCAACTTGCTGCTGATTTAAAACCTTTTTTTGAACTAAAAACTAAAAAAGAGTTAATGAGTCAGTTTTTAGCACAGAACATTCCTGTTGGTGCGATTAATAATTTAAGCGAAGTTTTTGAAAATGAGAGTGCTAAAAATTTAATTTTAGAAGAAGTGATTGATGGCGTAAATACAAAAAGGATAAAAACTGCTATTTTTAAAATTTCTGATTAAATTTTTTCATCAGATGACTTTAAGTCATCTGATGAAAAATATTTTAATTTATTCAAAAATATCATCACCTAATTTGGTGTTTACTTCTATTGAACCCACTACCATATCTAATGTTTGTGGTCCAAAACTTTGTACTATTCTATGTGCATAATTAATACCATTTACCACTTTATAATCTGCAAAGGTGGAAACGATAGTAATAGCACCCCCGGCTTCTTCACCTGCATCCTTAACTTGCATTGCTTTAACTTGTAAGTTAGTAGCAACATCATACCATTCACTTTCTTTATTCCCATTTGCTTTAGTTATTTCAATTTTATAAGCATCTTTTCCATCTAGTGATTCAACACCTAGTAAATTATATTTAGAACCATCTTTATCAAAATTCACATCACCATGTAAAACAGAAGATGTTTTCATATCTGCTAACTCATCTCCCTCCATATTTTTAGTTCCTTGCATCCCACTCTCTTTACCAATAGTACCATTAAAAGATTGCTTTTGAACAACCATAGTTCCCATAGTAATTGTCATTGCAAATTTATTTGGAGCTTTTTGGTAACGAGTTACATTAATGCTTTGACCTTGTATCGAAGCAGTCATTTTAACCGTAACATCTTTTATTTTGCTTAATTTTTTATCTAATTCTTTGCCTCTTTTTAAACCATATTTAGATTCAACAAATTTTTCTAATACCATTTCGGCAGTCATCCCTGCAGGTGCAGGTTTTAATGCTTCTACATAATCATTACCATAAGTATCGTAAAAATTAACCTCTTTGGTTAGAGAAAATTTTGTCAATTTTTCTGAAACTGCAGCCTTATCTCCTACTACTAAAATAATAGCATTATTTGGAGTAATGTATTTTTTAGCCATTTCTTGCACATCTTCTATCGTAACAGCAGCCACGTTTTTTAAATAGTTGGCATAATAATCTGCTGGTAAATTATATTTTTTGGTATTAATGGCAAAACTTGCAATGGTTTGTGGGTTTTGTAAGGTATAGGCAAAAGTTCCAGTCATGTAATTTTTTACTCCTTGTAAATCTTCTTCGGTTACTTTTTCGTTTATCATTCTGTTCAATTCCACCAAAAATTCGGTAACAGCACTATCAGTGACTTCATTTCTAACTTTTGCATTCGCATTAAAAGAACCAACTAATTTATCAGGACTAATAGATGAATAAGCACCGTACGTATAACCATGACCTTCTCTTAAATTCATAAACAAACGAGCAGTTGAGCCTCCACCTAAAATAGAGTTCATCACTTTGGCTTTAATCACATCAGGATTATTTTGCTTTAAATTAATTGGGTAAGTAATATTAATAACCGATTGAACTGCACCCTCTTTGTGTACCA
>PFUQ01000081.1:0-607 GCA_002790175.1 Flavobacteriales bacterium CG_4_9_14_3_um_filter_32_8 | reverse complement strand
TCAGGTTATTTATCACCTTAAAAAGGAAAGTAGTGTTTTAAAGGAGTGGACTGAAAGTAGTGAAGTGCTTCAAATAAATTACCCGGATCAAACCCGGTACTTGTTTCAAAAAATTCTATCGAAGCATAGGGTTAGCGAAACTTTGACCCTTAAACAGTGGATGCAAAGCTATATTTCGGCAAGGTCAATTCAATTCAAAACAAATGTCCAGCGAGGCGATCGGTTTGTTTCATTCAACATGAGGTCGAAAAACGAATTGGTGAAGGAATTTCTGATAAAACTGTTTGATCGGAATTAAAATTAAATAAAAAAAGGCATTACCAATTGGCATGCCTTTAACTTTTACGGATTGTTTCTTTATTTGGCTGCGTCTAATTCAATTTTGATCTCTTCGTTTTTAAAATCATCCACTTCGGTTACAACCATGTTGTACGAAATGTATGAGGTAATCAATTTGTATTTTCCGGGTCGTAAATTTTTAAATTTAAACTGACCGTCGAAATCGGTATAGGTTTTTTCGTTGGTACCGTCAAGGGTAACTTCAACACCAACCAATGCTTCGTTGCTTGTTTTGTCGGTAACTAAACCTTTTAATTCAGTAGTAACA
>PFUQ01000183.1 GCA_002790175.1 Flavobacteriales bacterium CG_4_9_14_3_um_filter_32_8 | reverse complement strand
AGAGAAATACAAGTTAAAATAAACAATAGACCAAGAAAAAATTTAAATTTTGAAAAACCAGTAAAACTATTTTATAATTTTGTAAACCAAAAAGTTGCATTTGCTACTTGAATCTACCCATTACATTTTTTTAGACTTGTTTAAAGTAATTTTTTTTCTATTTTTGACTTCCATAAAAAGTTTAATAGTTCTAATTGAATAAATGAAGTTCTTTTCTCCATTCATCATCTCCTTATTAATAATAGCAGCACCTTTTTCTGTAATTGCTAATCATATACTTAGAACAGACTCTATAGAAATCATAGACAGCACCTCTTTTGAAAAAACACTTAAAGATGAAAAAGGAAACGATGTTTTTTTTGTTGATCGATTTGATTTGTTTATGAAATCTATCAATAACAGTATTCGTGATACCATGCCTTTTTACGATTGGATAACCGATGATATTCATAGAAGAAAATTCGATTTTTCGAACGTACAAGATTCTATAGTTCTGCGGTTTAATAAAGATAATGATTTTTACACTCATCCTTTTAATGGTAAAATTACTTCTGAGTTTGGGAGTAGAAAGTCTCGATACCACTATGGTACTGATATAAAATTAGAAACAGGCGATACCGTACGATGTGCTTTTAACGGTAGAGTACGAATTTCTACTTATAGTAAAAGTTATGGAAATGTTGTGGTAGTACGTCACAACAATGGATTAGAAACTATTTATGCCCACCTTTCACAAAGATTAGTTGAGGTAGATTCTACCATTAGTTCAGGAACAGTACTTGGGTTAGGAGGGAATACTGGCAGATCTTACGGCAGTCACCTCCATTTCGAAATTAGGTACTTTGATGAAGCCCTTGATCCTCGTGATGTAGTTTCTTTTGAAAACTTTTCTTTGCTCCACGATACGTTATGTATTTCTCAATGTAATTTTGTTTATCGCAACGAAATAAAAGAGCTAACCAAAATGAAATATCATAAAGTAAGTAGTGGAAATACCTTAGGACATATTGCCCAAAAGTATGGAACTACAATTACTTCTATTTGCCAACTAAATGGAATTTCAAGAAATAAGCTATTGCAAATTGGCGAAAAGCTAAGAGTTCGCTGATAGCAAATTATTCAAATTCTATTCTAAAATTTAATTCATTTTAAGGAACTTACTTTTTGTTACTTTTGTTTCACTTTAACTAATTGAAATCAATTTTAAAATGGAAAATAATAAGAATAATAAAACAAAATTATTAACTGATTTATTAAACATAAAATATCCCATCATATTGGCTCCAATGTTTTTGGTATCTAATGTAAAAATGTTGGTGGCTGCTAGTAAAGTAGGAATTACAGGTGCTATTCCTGCTTTAAATTTTAGAACAATTGAAGCCTTTGAAAAAGCGTTAATAGAACTAAAAGAAAAATCAGTTGGTCCTTTTGGTATCAACTTGATTGTTAACAAATCTAATTTCTATTATAAAGAGCAATTAGCCGCATGTTGTAAACATCAAGTAGATTATATCATTACTTCCTTAGGTTCTCCCGAAGAAACCATAATAGAAGCCCATAAAGTGGGTATTAAAGTGTTTTGTGATGTGGTGGATTTAGTTTATGCAAAAAAGGTTGAAGCGTTAGGAGCTGATGCTATTATTGCTGTTAATAAAGAAGCTGGTGGGCATGCAGGGCCTACTTCCTACCAAGAACTGCTCCCCTTATTAATAAAAAATTGCAACATTCCTATCATCTCAGCTGGAGGTGTTGGTAATCATGAACAAATGGAACAAATGCTTTCTCTCGGTGCTGCTGGATTATCGATAGGGAGTTTATTTATTGCTTCTGAAGAAAGCGATGTTTCGCAAGAATATAAAGAAGCCTGTATCAATTATGGAGCTAAAGATATTGTATTTACCACCAAATTGTCTGGAACAAAATGTACCATCATCAATACTCCTTATGTGCAGGAAGTTGGTACTGAACAAAGTGGATTAGATCAATTTCTGAATAAAAATAAAAGATTAAAAAAGTGGTATAAAGCTTTTACTTTTTATAAAGGCATGAAAAAGTTGAATAATGCAGCAACTACAAACACCAATAAAACATTTTGGTGTGCTGGTCCAAGTATAGAGTATGTAAAAGAAATTAAACCAATTGCTGCCATTGTAAATTCGTTAGTAAATGGATAGAGAAAACTTGCATCTTTTTAAAAAAATTAAATGGCAACTATTTTTATTAGCTAAGTTTAAAATACCAATGCTTGGCTATACTGGAGTTAGATTACTATCAGTAGATAAAACAACTGTAAAAGTTAACATTAAATTAAACAGAAGAACAAAAAACCATCTTAACTCGATGTATTTCGGAGCTTTGGCAGTTGGTGCCGATGTTGCTGGGGGTATTCATGCTTTTTATTTTGCCAATAGTTATTCAACAAAAGTATCTTTCGCTTTTAAAGGTATGAATTGTGAATTTTTGAAAAGAGCTGAATCAGATTGTATTTTTATTTCTGAAGATGGGAAAAAAGTAGAAAATGCTATCTTACTTTCTATCAAAACAAAAGAAAGAGTTAATGAAACTACTCGTGTAAGTGTTTACAATAACTTAAACGAGTTAGTTGCTACCTTCGAAATGATAGTTTCTGTGAAATGTAACTAAATTGAAATGAAAGTTTTTTTGCAATACCTATCCATTTTATTATTACTAACTTTCTACTATGCCTCTGCCGAATCACAGAACAATGCTGGTAAATTTGGTTTGGAAATAACTAATCCTAATTTTAGTGTATATGTTGGACCATACAGAGGAAGAACTGCACAAACTGATGGGTTTTTTAATCAGGGAATAGTAGGTTTTGGTCAAATCTATTTTCCATTTCAATTGGTAATAGATTACCGTAGTAATTTTTTGGATAGTGCAATAGTGACCAATGAGTACAACAAAAGGATATTTTTAATTCGTCCTTCTGCCCTATTTCAGGTTGTTGATAATGGAAGCTATGCTTTGGGTATTGCTGTTCAATTGAGTTGGTTAATTGTTAAAGAGTTTTACTTAGAATATCAAATCTCTCTTGCTTATGTAGAAGCAACCAAAGCGGCAGCACCTGATTTGTACAGCGGTTTTAATTTACATCATTTTGTTTCCCTTAGTAAACCCATTAGTAAACATTTTACGCTATCTGCCGGATATTCGCATCTTTCTAATGCTTATTTAGTAGATGCAAAAGGCTCAAATATGGATGCAATTGTAGTAGGATTAAAGTGGAATTTGTGAAGAGTGATTTTAAAAATTAAAAATATAACTTAACCGCAAAGAATTAATAAAAATGATGTGATGATAAGGTTTTTATTCTTTTATTTGAATTGAAGCATTTGAATATGATAGTACCAAAAAATTTTCATCTAATTGATAATATGTCCAATAAGAAGAATAGGTGCTATCACAATGAATAGGAACACCTAAATGACGTTGCTCATAATGAATCATTTTATATTTTTCCATAGCAGTATCTGCACCTAAGAAATTAACAATCTTAATGGGAGGTTCAAACTTATCTAAAGAACCAACACTTCCTTCGCCTAAATGATAGATTGAAGTATCAAAATGAGACTCAGCAAATTTTCTTATAGATTTCTTGGCTTGTTCAAATCCATCTACATAGTTGTCTTTAATCGGCAGTTCATTGCCACATCCAGCAGCAAACAAAACAATCAATATGATGATGAGTTTTTTCATTTTATTTTTTTCATTCAATTGTTAATAATACAAGCTAAAAAAAAGCTACAGAGTTTTTAACTCATGGTAAATATTATGAAAACAAATCTAACGAATAAAAAACTAATACTTTAAGTTTAAGAGTGAAAGATGCTTCGATAAACTCAGCATGACATAAAGAGAATACTGCCCCGAACTCTGAGAATTTTTGATAGTTTTTTTGTTGTTGAAATTTTGTTTTAAGGTAAAGAAAGGCTGAAAAACACACCTCTGATGTTGTAATCTTGCTGCTATGGCAGCTTCGAACAACATCTTTCTCCTCTCAAGAGGAGAAAAGTACTGCGTTAAATTGGCTTTTTTTATAAGTATGGCTAACTTTAATAGGTAAAGTTCATTAAAAACTTCGCTTAGAAAAAGGTTAGCCCACTTTCTCAAGGTAGTTTTTTCAAAAAAGAAATATTCTTTTTAAGAAAAAAATCTGTAATACCAATTGTATTTATAAAATAGTCCAATACTATTTTATAAATGTACAATGGTTAATGCCGATGCAATAGATTTTAGTCTAATTTATTGGACTATTAAATATATGCTATCGGTATAAACCTCTTTTCGGTGTAGTATTCGGGGTAGAATAAGTTGGTTATTTTCTAAAAAGAAACATAGTCTATAATCGTTAATTCTAATCGGTAAGCGAGTTTGTGTCCAGTTAACTTTTTAATGTTCGGAAAACGTGTAATGGTTTTAACTTCTTTTAAATCAATGATGGTTTTTTCGATTTTCTTTTTAACAGATTTAACAGTTATTTTATCAATATCCTTACTAAATTGTTCTTCAAAAAGTAAAATCATTTTCTTAGTTTTTTCAAAACAGAACTTTCACTCACATATTTGTGCTTTCTACCTTTCATCATAGCTCTAACAAGAGCATAATCTTCTTTATCATCTTCGTTAATTTCTTTCACTATGGCTTTAAATTTTTTGAGCAACAAAACTAAAAGCGATTTTTCAGTACTATCTATATTTATTATTAAAGTATCCATAATGCAGTAATTTATTATACAAAGATAATAAATTTTGAACTATTGTTTTTATTTTTTAGTATAATGCCAAACTCCAAAAAGGCTCAAATATAGACGTAATACTAACTGGAGTTAAAGGTAATTTCTAACGTTATTTTAGCTGAACGTATTTTTTAGATACCCAACCAGAAAACTTTATTGTTTTAACTTGATACCAGTCTTTATCTTCACTAATTATCTTCACTTTTAGCCCATTTTTTAATTGTCCGACTACTTTTGCGTTGGTAGCTGGTTTATTTCTAATATTAAGTACTGTTTTAACAGCAATAACACCCTTCGTACTTTTCTTTTTTACTATTTTAGTTGTTTTAGGTTCTTCTACTACATTTCCAACTTCCATTACTTGATAAACAGGATTACCTCCTTTAACAGCTTTTAAAATACTTTTTCGATTAAGTTGAGTAGTTGTATAAGAAACATGCACCCAATCAGGATTTTTATCTGTTCCAAACTCCCAAATTAATTGGTCAAACTCCAAGTTATTTTTAATGTAATCAAACAGTTGTTTATTAGTAATTCCATTAGTTCCTTTGATGTCTATTGCTTCACCAGTACAATGTTGAGAAGTTCTACTTCCACCAATTGTTTTGTTTAGCGCTACACTTCTAAAAAAAGAGTTAATGTGAATGGGTTCGTTAAAATGAACTCTTAAAGGTTCAAACACATTTTTAGCTAAAACTTTCATTGCAGCTAATTGTTCATCGTTAGGTTCGTTTTTTATTCCTCTGCGAGTTGCAGTATCACTATGATTAGCTTCTTTGTAGCTAATGTGTTTACTAATATTTATTATTGCCATAGTAGTTGATTTATAGGCTTAAAAATAGTAATCCTTTTGAACAATAAAGTAAAATACTTTTACAAATGCTTTATTTTTGCAACATGAGGAAAAAAATCAGTTACCTAATACCAATTTTTATTTTTCTGTCCTGTTCTGAAAAACAACCACAGCAAGAAAAAAAAGAAGTTGTTGCAAAAGAAATAATTGCTCCAATTGTTGAAGAACGAAAACTAGATTTGATAACTAACGATAATGTTGTTGAACGATTAACAAAATATGGCGAAGAAAATCCAGAAACTATTGCTTTAATTACAACCAGCAAGGGGGAAATTAAGATTAAATTGTATAAAGATACTCCACTCCATCGAGCTAATTTTATATTGCAAGCCAAAAGTGGTTATTTTAATGGTTGTTATTTTTCTAGGGTTGTAAAAGGGTTTATGGCACAATTTGGAGGTTCTTATGGAGATAAACAAAAAGCGATTCAAGATAGTATTGGTTATTATACTATTCCGTCAGAAATGAGCAAACATCATTTTCATAAAAAAGGTGCTGTAGCTGCCGCCCGAAGTTATACTGACAATCCAGATAAACGTTCAGAACCAGACGAACTCTATTTTGTTGAAGGAAGCCAATTTTCAATATTTTCTTTAGAAAAGTATGCTGAAGAAAACCATTATACGTATTCTGAAACACAAAAAAATTATTACCTTAAAAATAAAGGAGCAGCTCATTTAGATGGGGAACATACTGTTTTTGGAGAAATTATTGAAGGACTAGCTGTGGTTTCAAAACTCACTAATGTTGAAACAGATTCACAAGATTGGCCAAAAATTAACCTTTTTGTAGAAAAAGTAGAAGTTCTAAAATAATTTTAATCTTGATTTTTAAAATCTAAGGCTCTCATTTTTTTTGATTTCAATCCCGTAATCGTAACGATAATAATTGTCATTACTCCACCAAAAACAACAGCTTTAACGGTGCCAAACAATTTAGCTGTTAATCCACTTTCAAAAGCACCTAGTTCATTTGAAGAACCTACAAACATGGAGTTAACGGATGAAACTCGACCACGCATCTCATCTGGCGTATATAATTGTAAAATGGTATGTCGAATAACAATAGAAACTCCATCAGTAACTCCACTAAAAAATAAAGCAATTAAAGAAATAATAAACCATTCAGAAATTCCAAAAATGATGATGCATGAACCAAAACCAAAAATAGCAAACAAGAGTTTTAATCCAGCTTTTCTTCTTATTGGGAAATAAGCGAGAATAAGCAGTGTTAAAAAAGAACCAACAGCAGGTGCAGCTCGTAACAAACCAAAACCTTTTGAACCAACTTGCAAAATATCCATTGCAAAAATAGGCAATAAAGCAACTGCTCCACCAAATAAAACAGCCACCATATCTAGTGTTAGTGCATTTAATATTTCTTTAGTTTTAAAAACAAATTTCACTCCTTCCTCTAAGCTTTTTAAAATAGGTTCTCCAATTTTGGTATTTAAAATGGGTTTTGGTTTTAAAACCAACAACAATAATATAAAAGAAAAAATTGCAAATGATAAAACAATACTTAACGACCAGGTTACTCCAATCCATAAAATAGCAAAACCTCCTATTGCTGGTCCAACCATCGAACCCATTTGCCATACAGAACTACTCCATGTTGCCGCATTTGCATATAAATTTTTAGGAACTATTAATGCCATTAATGAAAAAATGGTAGGTCCAATAAATGCCCTAACTATCCCACCAATAAACACACAAGCATAAATGCCATACAAAATTTGATGAGCTGAAAGGAAATTACTAGTAAAATCAGCATTAAAAAAAACTAAAGAAAGGCTAATAAATATAAAGCCTAAAAGGCAAAACATTAGCAATTTCCGCTTTTCTTTTTGATCGACAACATGACCAGCAAAAAGGGCAAATGAAAATGATGGAACAACCTCCATTAAACCAATTAATCCTAAGGACAAAGGATCTTTAGTTAATCGATAAACTTCCCACTCAATAATAATAAATTGCATGGTCCACGCCAAAACAATGGCAAAACGCATCAATAAAAAAGTTTTAAACTCTTTTACCCTTAATGCTGCGTATGGATCTTTAGATTTTAGGTTGTTCATGGTGTGATTCGTGAGTGCGAAATTAACTACTTTTTTCTATTTCAATTAATAAATCTTAAAAGTCAACAATAAATCTAGTATCTTTTTGTTACTTTTATTTGCTTAAAAATTAAATCCTAAAAACAAAAAATCATGTTAAAAAAAATCCTTAAATATTTTGGTTTCACATTACTCTTTTTAATTGTATTAATTATTCTTCTACCTATTATTTTTAAAGGAAAAATAATAGAAATGGTGAAAGAAGAAGCCAACAAAAGTTTAAATGCAAAAATAGATTTTGGTGAGTTCGATTTAGGATTGATTAGCACTTTCCCTAACTTTAATTTTTCTATTAACGATGTAAAAGTAGATGGAATTGACAAATTTGAAGGAATTCAATTGGCAAACATTAAAAATTTAACGCTAAAAGTAAATTTAATGAGCGTGATTAGTGGCGATGAGATTAATGTAAAAACCATCAGCATTGACCAACCAACTATTTATGCCATTGTTTTGGCAGATAGTTCAGCCAACTGGGACATTGCTAAAGCCTCCGAAGAAGTTACTCCAGAAACACCCGAAGAACCTTCTAATTTTAAATTAGGATTAAAAGATTTAACCATCACCAACGCTAACATTACTTATATAGATAAAACGATGGATTTATCTACCTTTATTAAAGGTTTTAACTTTAAGATGAGTGGTGATATGACGGCAGATGTTACTGATTTAGTAACTCACACCACTATTGATACCTTAAATTTAGAAATGGAATCCATTAAATATCTAAAAAATGCGGCGATAACTGCTGATGCAACGATTAAAGCCGATTTAGCTAACAGTAAATATACCTTTACTCAAAACGAATTTAAAATCAACGAACTAATTCTTGGTTTGGATGGCTGGGTAGCTTTGTTTGAAGATAAAGACGACATTGATATGGACATCAAATTTAACGCAAAGAAAACCGATTTTAAAAATATCCTTTCCATGGTTCCTGCTGTTTATATGACTGACTTTGCTTCGGTAAAAACTTCAGGAAAATTAGCTTTAAATGGGTATGCAAAAGGAATTTATACCGAGACAGTCCTACCCGCTTTTGGTT
>PFUQ01000119.1 GCA_002790175.1 Flavobacteriales bacterium CG_4_9_14_3_um_filter_32_8 | reverse complement strand
ACACATCCTTCGGAATAGGTATGGTTAGCGTGTTGGCTCTCCTCTCCGTCAGTTGACGGAAGGCTGGGTGGGGCTTTCCGTACAACCAATACAGGACGGAACGCACCAGCATAAGCAAATGTTTGTTCCACAAAATCGAACACGCCAATTGCCACATCCATTCCGTCTAGTGAAACCACTCCATCTTTCGATTTATTTAACGCCAAAAACAATTCTTCATCCAAGGCATATAAAATTTCTGAGGGGTCTTCCACTCCTTTTTTTATAATGACTTCTTTTAACGCTCCATTGGCGATAAAACTCATTAACGCACCAGGAACTCCATGTCCTGTGCAATCAACTACAGCAACAAAAGTCTTGTTGCCTCGCTGGTAAAAGAAGTAGTAATCTCCACTTACCACATCTTTAGGTTGGTATAATACAAAAGCATCTTTAAAGGCATTTTTTATTTTTTGCACATCGGGCAAAATAGCCTCTTGTATTCTACTGGCATATTGTATGCTGTCGAGCATGTCTTTGTTGTGCTGAACCAACTCCGTATTTTTCTCCAACAACTTTAATTCGGCTTTTTTACGGTCGGTAATGTCATGTCCAATTCCAACTAACGTATTTAATGGTCCTTTGGAGGTATTCCATAAAATCCAGCGGTCGCCACCGGTAGCAGTTTTAAGTAAACGCTCTTGCGGAACAGTTTCCAACAACGATTCTTGTTTAAGTTGTTGTAAAGTCAACTCAATAATGCTTTTTCTGTCGTCAATAGTATTGCGAGTTAAATTCCACCATCCTTCACCCATCAATTGTTCGGGTTCAAAACCCAAAATTCGTTTGGCAGAAGGGCTAACATATTCCACATTGCCTGTTTGGTTTACAACAACTATTAAGCTGTTTAATTTTTCAAGTATTGCATCAGTAACTAATGACATAACAGTAAAAATTTAATGGTTTTTCAACCGTAAGAAATAAAATAATAAAGTGATTGTTTTTTGCTTTCTAAAAAGCGGTGCCTTTATTTTTATCTATGAATAATCGTAAATCGATTATTAAAAATAGTGGGCATATTGTGGCATATACGGTTCCAATAATAATAAGAACCGATGAATAAATTTTTGATATTTAATTGTGTTGCCATAATTGTTTCAGGACACAAAGCTAATCTAATTTTGTTATTCTACAAATTTTAGAATAAAATTCTTTGGTAAGAATATTTATTTCGCCTTTTAACTCCATGTAGGATTTTATACTTTTGCAGCAAAAAACAACATGAATGTATTAATACTCGGTTCGGGAGGAAGAGAGCATACTTTCGCATGGAAACTGGCTCAAAGCAGCAAATTGAAACAACTGTTTATTGCTCCAGGAAATGCTGGAACAGCAAAAGTTGGAACCAATATCGCTATTGCTGCTACCGATTTTGATGCCATCAAAAACTTTGTGTTAACCAACTCAATTAACATGGTAGTGGTTGGGCCAGAAGACCCTCTAGTTAAAGGTATTCACGATTACTTTTTGGCAGATACTCAACTAAAAAACATACCTGTAATTGGGCCTCAAAAAGATGGTGCACAATTAGAAGGCAGCAAAGAATTTTCTAAAATATTTATGGAAAAATATGGCGTTCCAACCGCCAAATACAAAAGTTTTACCCAATCAAATTTAACACAAGGACACGCATTTTTAGAAAGCTTAACGCCACCGTATGTATTAAAAGCCGATGGGCTTGCAGCAGGAAAAGGCGTGTTGATTTTAACCGATTTAGTTGAAGCAAAAAAAGAACTTTCGTTGATGATAGAAGACCAGAAATTTGGAGCAGCTTCATCAACTGTAGTTATCGAAGAATTTTTAAAAGGAATTGAATTATCGGTTTTTGTGTTAACCGATGGCAACAGCTACAAAATTTTACCATCTGCCAAAGATTACAAACGAATTGGTGAAGGCGACACAGGTCTAAACACAGGTGGAATGGGAGCCATTTCTCCAGTTCCTTTTGCTACTGCCGATTTTATTAAGAAAGTGGAAGAACAAGTGGTTATTCCAACTATAAACGGACTAAAAAAAGAAGGAATCAATTACAAAGGTTTTATTTTTATTGGGTTGATGAACGATAACGGAAATCCATCAGTTGTTGAATACAATGTACGAATGGGTGACCCAGAAACTGAAGTGGTTATCCCAAGAATAAAATCGGATTTATTGGATTTGTTTGAAGGCGTTGCCAATCAAACTTTGCACGAAAAATCGTTTGAAGTTGATAATCGAATTGCAACAACCGTAATGTTGGTTTCTGGAGGTTACCCTGAGGATTACGAAAAAGGCAAAATAATGACAGGTTTTGACCAAGTTAAAGACAGCATCGCATTTCATGCAGGCACAAAACAAGAAGGCAAAAACATTGTTACCAATGGTGGTAGAGTTTTAGCTATCACCTCATTTGGAACGGATATAAAAGACGCCTTGAGTAAATCCTTTGCTAACGCCGAAAAAATAAACTACGACAAAAAATATTACCGAAAAGACATTGGATTTGATTTGGCTTACTAGTTTACTCTTTATTTTAGAACCCACCTTTATTTATAACGCGGTCAAATTTTTTCCTTTTTGCCTTCTAGTTTTAGTTCCACCCATTTTCTAGCATTAACAAAAGCTTCTAGCCAAGGCGTAACATCATCTTGTTTTCTGTTAGTAGGATAATGTGCTGCTTGCCAAGGGAAAATAATTCGCTCTAAATGAGGCATCATCGCTAAATGGCGACCATCGTTAGAGCATATTCCAGCTGCATTAAACTCAGAAGTGTTTGGATTTGCAGGATAATTACTTGCGGCATATTTTATTGCAATGTTGTAATCATCTTCTGCTCCTTCAAAAAGAAAACGACCTTCGCCATGAGCCACCCAAATTCCTAATTGACTTCCCGACAAAGATTTAAGCATTACAGAATTGTTCTTTTCTATATTAACATTTAGATATCCTGATTCAAATTTGCCTGATTTATTATGTGCCATCGGTTGAGTTTTTTCTTTTGAATCAATTAAATGTAACTCCATCATTAATTGACAACCATTACAAACTCCTAAGCTTAATGTATCTGGTCTTGCATAAAAATTATCTAATGCCTGTTTAGCTTTTGAATTGTATAAAAATGCTCCTGCCCATCCTTTTGCAGAACCTAAAACATCAGAGTTGGAGAACCCACCAACATAAACAATCATATTTACATCACTCAAATCTTCTTTTCCTGCAATTAAATCCGTCATGTGGACATCTTTCACATCAAATCCTGCTAAAAATAAAGAATATGCCATTTCTCTATCTCCATTTACTCCTTTCTCACGAATGATAGCTGCTTTAATGCCTGTTTTATTTTGTCTTCCATGCTCCAATCCGTAATCAGCTAATTTGCCAGTAAATCCTTCTGGAAATTTGTAGGTTAAAACTGTATTCTTGTAAGTTTCAAAACGCTCTTTTGCTAATTTTTCGTTGGTTTGTTTTTTGTCTAATAGATACGAAGTTTTGTACCAAATGTCTCTGTATTTATCAATATCAAAACTTAAATTGGCATTGCGGTAAAAAATATTTACTGAACGCTCTGCAATTGGAGTACCAATAATATGGGCTTCAATACCCAATTTTCCTAAATCAGAAACGATTGCATTACTATTTTTAACTTGTATAATTATTCCTGGATTCTCACTAAATAATATCGGCAACAATTCATGCTCACTAAATGAGTTTAAGTTGACTTTAACTCCTCCATTCTTATTGGCAAAATTCATTTCCAATAAAGTAATCAACATACCACCTGAAGAAATATCATGTCCTGCTAAAATCTTCCCCTCTTTTATTAATTTTTGAATGGCATTAAACGTTTTAACAAAATACTTACTATCGGTTACCGAAGGCGTTGATTCTCCTAGTTTATTTATTATTTGAGCAAAAGAAGACCCTCCTAAATTAAATTTATCTTTAGAAAAATCGATGTAAATCAATGAAGAGTTTTCATCATTTATCAATACAGGTTCAACTATTTTTCTAATATTCTCTACTTCTCCAGAAGCAGTAATAATAACTGTTCCAGGAGCATAAACTTTGTCATCTTTATATTTTTGAACCATAGAAAGAGAATCTTTTCCAGTAGGAATATTTATTCCCAATTCACAGGCAAAGTCACTTACCGCTTCCACGGCTTCATACAAACGGGCATCTTCCCCTTCATTTTTACAAGGCCACATCCAATTTGCACTTAACGAAACTGATTTTAATCCATCTTTAATAGGAGCCCAAATAATGTTGGTTAATGCTTCTGCAATTGCTAATCTGCTTCCATTTTTGGCACTAATTAATGCTGGAATTGGTGCATGACCTAAAGCTGTAGCAATTCCTTTTTCTCCTTTATAATCTAGTGCAACAGCTCCTAAATTATTTAACGGCAATTGAATTTCTCCTGCGGTTTGTTGTTTAGCCACTTTACCCGTAACCGATCGATCAACTTTATTAGTTAACCAATCTTTACAGGCAACAGCTTCTAATTGTAAAACTTGTTTTAAATAATCAGCAATCTTGTCTGTATTGTAATATAAGGGTTCAAATTTGGTGCTTGTCGTTTTATCCTTAATGATTGTTTTGGGTGGTTTACCAAACATATCTTCGATTTTAAGGTCAATTGGATTTTCACCAGTTTCCTTATCCTCAAATTTAAAAATATGGTTTCCAGTAATTTCTCCAACAATGTACATTGGAGCTCTTTCTCGTTTACAAATTTCTTCTAACAGTTGAATATCTTTTTGTTGGATGACTAATCCCATTCTTTCTTGAGATTCATTGCCCACAATTTCTTTGGCTGATAAAGTGGGGTCGCCAATAGGAAGTTTTCTTAAATCTATTGTGCCTCCAACTTCTTCCACTAATTCGGAAAGACAATTCAAATGCCCGCCAGCCCCATGGTCGTGAATAGAAATGATTGGATTATGGGTTGATTCAACAAAGGCTCGAATGGCGTTAGCAACTCTTTTTTGCATTTCTGGGTTGGAACGTTGGATGGCATTTAATTCAATCGCATTGCTATATTCGCCTGTTGCTACAGATGAAACAGCACTTCCACCCATTCCAATTCGGTAATTATCTCCACCTAACACCACAATTTTATCCCCTTTTTGAGGGACTTGCTTTTGTGCATCAGAAAATTTTCCATACCCAATGCCACCTGCTTGCATGATAACTTTGTCGTAGCCATATTTTTTATTGGCTTCTTTATGCTCAAAAGTTAACACTGAACCATTAATTAAGGGTTGACCAAACTTGTTTCCAAAATCTGAAGCACCATTGGAGGCTTTAATTAAAATATCAACAGGAGTTTGGTACAACCATTCTCTTTCTTCCATATTTTTTTCCCATCCTCTATTTTCTTCTAAGCGAGAGTAGGAAGTCATGTAAACGGCAGTTCCTGCCATCGGAACACTTCCTAAACCACCAGCCATCCTATCCCTGATTTCTCCTCCAGAACCAGTAGCAGCACCATTAAAAGGTTCTACCGTTGTTGGAAAATTATGTGTTTCTGCTTTTAGCGAAAGAACAGTATCAATTTCTTTGATTTCAAAAAAATCGGCTTTGTTTTGAGAGATTGGTGCAAACTGCATAGCACTAGGACCTTTAACAAAACTCACATTATCCTTGTAAGCCGAAACAATTGTGTTTGGATTTTCTTTAGCCGTTTTTCTGATTAAATTAAATAAGGAAGAAGGTTTTTCTTTTCCATCTATCACAAATGAGCCATTAAATATTTTATGGCGACAGTGTTCTGAGTTGACTTGCGAAAACCCAAAAACCTCACTATCGGTAAGTTTTCGGTTAATTTTTTTGCTCACATTTTCTAAGTAAGTAATCTCCTCATCACTTAATGCCAAACCTTCTTTTTCGCTGTATTTTTTTATGTCAGCTATTAATAAAACTTCTTCTGGTTGAATGTTTATGGTAAATAAATCTTGGTTAAGTTCGGTATAAAGTAGTTCCAACATGGGGTCATAAAAATCTGTTGCTGCTTTTGCAATTTTGTATTCTTCCATTCTAACAATGTTGGTAATTGCCATATTTTGAGTAATCTCAACAGCATTCGTACTCCATGGTGAAACCATTGTTGCTCTTGGGCCAATAAAAAATCCCGTTAATTCATTTTCGGCTAATTTTTCTCCATTTAACAACCAATTTAGCTTAGGAATATCTTTTTCTTTTAATTCCCCTTTCAACTGAACAGCGATTATTTTTTGGGTATTTATTTTAAAGAATACTATCATTTTTAGTTTTTACGAAGAAGTGCAAAGTTAGAAAGAACAATAAAATGGTGTGCTTTTTAATATTATTTTATACACAAAATTTTAACATAAATTTTTTCTTCTACTCTCGCTCCTGCAAGTAGAGGAATAAAAAAGTAGGTGCTAGTTCGCTCGGACTTAAAGTAACAAGGTTTTTTTACCCTCGTTTAGGTAAATTTTTAAGTGTTGACTCATTAACAATGTCTTATCCATGCCTACCCCCCTACAACGTACACCAATAAATTACAAAAAGGCTCTATTTTATTAATAAAATAGAGCCTTTTTGTTTTCGTTAAGGCCTAACTAATAGTTTAACAGTAAGTATTAAAAGCTTCTGCTAAATTTTCAGCTATCATTTCTGCTGGCTTACCTTCAATGTTGTGGCGTTCGATAAAATGAACCAATTTCCCATCTTTAAACAACCCCATACTTGGTGAAGATGGAGGGTAAGGCAACATGTATTTTCTTGCTTGAGCAACAGCAGCAGCATCAACCCCAGCAAAAACAGTTGTTATTCTGGTTGGTTTTTTGTCGTTGGTTACTGCAATTCTTGCTGCAGGTCTTGCGTTGGCGGCAGCACAACCACAAACCGAATTAATTACGACTAAAGTTGTTCCTTCGCTAGTTATTGCTTTGTCAACTTGTTCAGGAGATGTTAATTCTACAAAACCTGCTTTGGTTAACTCTTCTCTCATTGGTGCTACTAATTCTGGTGGATACATATCTCTATTTTTTTAATATTATTTATACTGATTCAAAATTACTAATTATTGGTACCGATTTCGCACTTCACCGAAAATTTACCTCCTTTCACCTAATAGTTGTTTCTTGAATAAATAAGCCGATTTATATTTGTCGTATTCATCAACTAAAAAGAAAAAAATGAACTCATCAGAAAAATTTCAAGAACACAAGAGTAAAAAGAGATTAATCATAGGATTAATATTTATTGTGGTAGGAGCAGTATTAATCGCTAAAAAAATGGATATTATTCCCGCTAGTATCAGTCACATTATTATTTCATGGCAAATGTTATTAATAGGAATTGGTGTTGTAAATATTATCACCAAAGAAAATTATCGTTCAGGATTCATATTAATTGCGATAGGTGCATTTTTTATTCTTCCTAAAGTAATAAACATTCCTTTTGAGGTAAAAGATATGTTTTGGCCTGCCATATTTGTGGTTATCGGAGTATTAATGCTAACCGTTAAAAACAGACATCAGTTTTCTAATAAAGAAAAATCTTCAGAAAACTTTATTGATGTATTAACCTTTATGGGTGGAGGAAAAAGAAAAATTACTTCCGACAATTTTTTGGGAGGAAAAGTAACTAGTGTTTTTGGTGGTAGTGAAATCGATTTAACCTCAGCCAAAATTCAAACAAACGAATCTTTAATTGATGTCTTTACTATTTTTGGAGGTTGTGAAATTGTTGTTCCTAGAGGATGGGACGTTCAAGTAGATGTTACTTCTATCTTTGGAGCATTTGATGACAAAAGAGGTCCAATAGATTTTTCTGGTGCTGAACCGAATAAAGTGCTGAAAATTAAAGGTTTTACTATTTTTGGTGGTGGAGAAATAAAAAGTTATTAATTTCTATTACCTTTATTATGAATGTTAAATCCAATAACCAATAATAGAACGTATTTAATCAATTATGCAATGGTGTGGCTCCTAATTATTGGAGCCCACTTTGCTGTTTTACATTGGTATTACCTTTTGTCTATTCGATTTTCTTTGGCTGATAGCTTTTTGTTTAACACCTTTTTTGCATTTCTCGGCATTAGTTTGTGGTATGTAGTTCGTTATAACAAAACCAACAGTAAATTTTTCTCTCTTTTTACCAGTCACGCCGTTTCCTCTTTATTATTAATTGGATTTTGGTTAATTACAGGTTATGTTATCCTAAAATATGCCATTAGCGATAGCACTTATCTTTCCTTTTTAGACCGTTCTTTTCCTTGGAGAATTGTGAGTGGTATCTTTTATTATGCGGCATTTATTTTAATTTATTATGTGATTATTTATTACAACGACATTCAAGAAAAAATTAAACAAGAAGCACATTTAAACACCTTGCTCAAAGAAATAGAATTGAGTGCCTTAAAAAATCAAATCAACCCTCATTTTTTGTTTAACAGTTTAAATTCTATCAGCTCTTTAACCATGAGTTCTCCACAAAAAGCACAGGAAATGATTATCCAACTTTCAGATTATTTAAGATATTCGTTGAGCAACAACGACCGACAAATTGCAACACTAGAAACCGAATTAGAAAACATTAAGTTATATTTAGAAATAGAAAAAATACGTTTTGGTAAACGCTTACATTTTATTTTTGATGGCGATGAGACAACTTTAGCGAGCCA